>NZ_JASBAO010000001.1:900000-1182500 GCF_029953265.1 Commensalibacter oyaizuii | reverse complement strand
TGAAGCCCCGGTAAACGGCGGCCGTAACTATAACGGTCCTAAGGTAGCGAAATTCCTTGTCGGGTAAGTTCCGACCTGCACGAATGGCGTAACGACTTCCCCGCTGTCTCCAGCATCGGCTCAGCGAAATTGAATTCCCCGTGAAGATGCGGGGTATCCGCGGTCAGACGGAAAGACCCTATGAACCTTTACTGCAACTTTGTAGTGGCATCAGGAAAACGCTGTGTAGGATAGGTGGGAGGCTTTGAAGCAAAGGCGCCAGTCTTTGTGGAGCCATCCTTGAAATACCACCCTGAGTTTTTTTGATGTCTAACCATATCCAGTAAGCCTGGATTGGGACCCTGCATGGTGGGCAGTTTGACTGGGGCGGTCGCCTCCCAAAAAGTAACGGAGGCGCGCGATGGTGGGCTCAAGCCGGTCGGACATCGGCTGTTGAGTGCAATGGCATAAGCCCGCCTGACTGCGAGAGTGACAGCTCGAGCAGAGACGAAAGTCGGCCATAGTGATCCGGTGGTTCCACGTGGAAGGGCCATCGCTCAACGGATAAAAGGTACTCTAGGGATAACAGGCTGATCTCCCCCAAGAGTCCACATCGACGGGGAGGTTTGGCACCTCGATGTCGGCTCATCACATCCTGGGGCTGGAGCAGGTCCCAAGGGTTCGGCTGTTCGCCGATTAAAGTGGTACGTGAGCTGGGTTTAGAACGTCGTGAGACAGTTCGGTCCCTATCTGCCGTGGATGTCGAGACTTGAGAGGATTTGCCCCTAGTACGAGAGGACCGGGGTGAACATACCTCTGGTGTACCGGTTGTTGCGCCAGCAGCACCGCCGGGTAGCTAAGTATGGAAAGGATAACCGCTGAAAGCATCTAAGCGGGAAACCCCCCTCAAAACCAGGTCTCATTACGGGCCGTGATAGACCATCACGTTAATAGGTCAGGTGTGAAAGCATGGAAACATGTGCAGCTAACTGATACTAATCGCCCTTGCACTTACTCTACTAAACACACATACACTCATATCAGTCACTCTTATAAAACTATCCAATCAAATTAACCAACCATAAACTCACAATACCAATAAACAAAAGGGTATATTAGATGACCTGGTGGCAATGGCGGGGAGTGAACCACCCGATCCCATCCCGAACTCGGCCGTGAAAACCCCCAGCGCCCATGATACTATGTCTTAAGGCATGGGAAAGTAGGTCGCCGCCAGGTCTTCTAATATACCCATTTAAAAATTACACTATAATCCAACACGTTAATCACCATCAATTAACCAGCATCCACTCACGGATTATAAATATCAATCTTCATTAATAATTATTCCATTAATGATTAAAAAAATTAACCATCTGAATAAGCCTTCATTAACAATTTAGCGCAATTCAGATCTATAATATAACTGAGCTCACCATCTAAAAAATAACTCAGTTACCTATATGCCATTGGGAAAACTTATGAACCCAAATCACTCAGGCATATACACCCAATGCGGGGTGGAGCAGCCCGGTAGCTCGTCAGGCTCATAACCTGAAGGTCAGAGGTTCAAATCCTCTCCCCGCTCCCAAATTATACCACATCATATATAAAAAATAAAAAAGCAAAAAAGCGTATCGATTATTAGCCTTAAATTTCTCTCATATTAAAGAAATTATAAAGATTCCTATATAGTGTGGCAGTTTAGTCGTTCAACTACAAAATTCATTTGCTGGTAAGTACGCTTGACCTGTTTGCGAGGCGTGGCGTCTAACCCTTGAAATAATTTCTTTAAAATTCATGACACCTGAGAAAAATAGGTATAGATGACTTGCGTCTATAGTGATTAATGTCGTTTTGCTGCCAGATGCTTCCGAAATTGCTACTTTACTGTAACCGCTTACTGATATCATTATTCCCATTGTATTATCTGCCATTTTGTTGACTTTTGCTTTTAAGGAATCGATCTCTGGAGCTCCAGACTGATTTTTTGTGAATTTTAGTTCCAAAAGATAGGTTGTCCCTTCGTGGGTTAAAGAACCATCTATTTGTCTACCACTAGTAATATATGGGCGTTTATTTTGGATTTCACAAAAATCAAGTAATTGATAAACCTACTTTTCAAAAGCATATCCTCCTTCTTGTGTTCCTATTTGAGATTGTAATGCCTCAAATCCTTGTTGCAGTTTGTGCTTATCAGTTTGTGATCGTTGAATGCGTTCTTTTTCAATTCGTGCTTGCTTTTGTATTTCTAAACGCTCTTTTTCAGATGTAGCTTGTTCATTTAGTTGTTTTAAATATGATTTTAGCTCTTGAATTGCTTTGTGGGCAGCTTGTATTTTCAAATCAGAATCTTCCCAGTATCTGAGGTCAGGAAAAGTGGATTGCTCTGAGAGGCTATGTGCCATGTGAGAAATGACAGCTTTGCCTTTTTCTGCCTGTTGTAGTCTATCAAAGAGCCTATCCAAAAAATCACGTTTGCGTTCCTCATGTAACCAAGTTGCAATGAATGAAGAAGAAATATGAGACGATATAAGAAATTTTTTAAGAGCCTCTTTTCTCCAATAAGACTTGAGAAGAGCTTCATAAGTTAAATCAATTAGACGAGGGGTTATATTTATATTCATAAAAGCCTCTTTCTGATTTATGTCTTTACATTCTTTAATTTACTAAGAGCTTATATTGATAGATTCATACAAATGATTGCAAAGGAACATTATAATTTAGCATTTTATAACTACGTAATAAAGCAAAAATGAAATATAAATTAGATAGTGATTTTATGGATTAATAGAAAACCATACAATAAAATAGGTCTTAAATTATGCATATATTACAAATTGCTATTAAAAGAAAAAGATTGTGGTGATATGTTGGTACATATTTGTCTTTAAGATTTAAATGGATAATGTTTCAAAGGTTATCCTTGAAATTTTCCGAAAAAAGTTGAATATATTTTAATATATTATTAATTTTGTAACAGGATTGATTAAATGCCCAAATATCGTTCACATACTTCTACTCAAGGTCGAAATATGGCTGGTGCTCGTGCTTTATGGCGGGCGACGGGGATGAAAGATGGGGATTTTAACAAACCTATTATTGCTGTGGTGAACTCGTTTACGCAATTCGTGCCTGGCCATGTACATTTAAAGGACTTGGGTGATATCGTTGCCCGTGAAATAGAAGCCGCGGGTGGTGTGACAAAAGAATTTAATACCATCGCCGTGGATGATGGGATTGCTATGGGGCATGATGGAATGTTGTATTCTTTGCCCAGTCGTGAAATTATTGCTGATTCTGTGGAGTATATGGTGAATGCCCATTGCGCGGATGCAATGGTCTGTATTTCCAATTGTGATAAGATCACACCAGGTATGTTGATGGCCTCAATGCGATTAAACATTCCCGTGATTTTTGTTTCTGGTGGTCCGATGGAAGCTGGGAAAAGTAATGTTTCTGATCATAAACTTGATCTAATCGATGCCATGGTGATGGCAGGGGACAACACTGTTTCTGATGATCATGTAACGGAGTACGAACGCTCAGCTTGTCCAACATGTGGATCGTGTTCTGGGATGTTTACTGCCAATTCAATGAATTGTTTAACCGAAGCCTTGGGATTATCTTTTCCAGGAAATGGAACGACATTGGCAACCCATAAAGATCGTGAATCTTTGTTTAAGAAAGCAGGTCGCAGAATTGTTGAGCTATGCAGACAATATTATGAACAAAACGACGATAGTATTTTACCACGTTCGATTGCTACGATCAAAGCATTTGAAAATGCGATGGCGCTGGATATTGCAATGGGGGGATCAACGAACACAATTTTGCATTTACTTGCCGTGGCGCAAGAAGGTGAAGTTCCGTTTACATTAAGAGAAATTGATCAGTTATCTCGTAAGATTCCACAACTATGTAAAGTTGCACCAAATACTCAAAAATACCACATCGAAGATGTGCATCGGGCAGGGGGTATTTTTGCGATTTTAGCAGAATTGGCCAGAGGTGGCTTATTGCACACCGATGTTAAAACCATTCATGCTGCTACGATGGCTGAAGCTATTGCCCAATGGGATATTATGTCAACCAAAGATGAAGCTGTGTTAAAATTCTTTAAGGCAGCACCAGGTGGCGTACCAACACAGCAAGCGTTTAGCCAAGATTCTCGTTGGAAAAGCTTGGATACAGATCGTCAAGAAGGATGTATTCGAACCGCAGAACATGCTTATTCACAAGATGGTGGATTGGCGGTTCTATATGGGAATATTGCTGAAGATGGTTGTGTTGTAAAAACAGCTGGGGTTGATCAATCTATTTTAACCTTCGAAGGCAAAGCAAAAGTCTTTGAAAGTCAAGATGCCGCTGTTGAAGGGATTTTAGGTGATCAAATTCAACCTGGTGATATTGTAGTTATTCGGTATGAAGGGCCAAAAGGAGGGCCAGGCATGCAGGAAATGCTTTATCCAACCAGTTATTTAAAATCTAAAAATTTGGGCAAAGTCTGTGCATTATTAACCGATGGTCGTTTTTCTGGGGGGACTTCTGGGCTTTCGATTGGTCACGTATCTCCAGAGGCTGCGTCAGGTGGGGCTATTGGTTTGGTTCAGGATGGGGATAAAATTACGATTAATATTCCTCAGCGTTCTATTGTTTTAAATGTCACGGATACTGAATTACAAAGACGCCGCAGTGAACAAGATCAAAAGGGCTGGAAACCTGCCAAGCCTCGTGCCAGAAAAGTCAGCATGGCGTTAAAAGCCTATGCGATGATGGCCACCAGTGCGGATAAGGGTGCGGTTAGAAATAAAGAGTTGTTTGAATAGGTTTTAAAACAACCCTATAGAAATTTTTCTATAGGGTTGTTTTTTTATATAAAGATTATGGTTCAATTAAAATATCATGAAATGAAAATCATAGATGATGCATTCAGAATGCGTGGTGGATATGTGTTAGATTTTTCAAATAAATCTTTTTCAGAGCATTTTCACGATGAATTCAATATCGATATTTATAGTGAAAATATGCGATTAATGGAGATTCTAAAGCTAAACGCTTACGGGCATTTGTGGAAATTGAATCATCAAGTATTGTTATACGAGTTTTAAAAAATTTGTGGGAGTATCGAACAAATAATTCTCTTTCTGATGAGACAGTTGAAGAGAAGATTCGTATAGAAAATTGCTTTTTACAATTGCTTGAGAGGATTGAAAATAAAGGAGATGTTATTCAGGCTGATGGGGTAGATACTTTTATAAAAGATCTGACTTTAGAAGAGTTGGTTCAATCTATTAAACAATATATTGATAATAATAAACCCCATGTTGCTATGGATCGTCTTCATACATACTCTATGAAGAAATTTGCTTATTTAATCTTGCAAGAAGATAAAACAATTTGCGAGGAAAGCGATCCTTTATATAGTCGTGTTGGTAAATATATAAAATTATTAAAGAATGACAAGAATTTAACGGCTACTTCAGAAACAATTATCAAAAGTTCAATTAATGTTTTTAATAAATTAAATGATATTCGAAATAATAAATCTTTAGCACATGACAATGATTTATTAGAATATTGTGAAGCAAGATTTATATTTAGCAGTATAAATCTTATTTTACGTTTTATTAAAGATATTGAGAAAGAAAAATTTGAACAATAATTTAATAGAAAATTAGTGGCATCCCGTACGGGATTCGAACCCGTGTTACCGCCTTGAGAAGGCAGCGTCCTAGGCCTCTAGACGAACGGGACAGAGGCGATGTGTTCTTAAGTATAATGCAAGAACAAAACAAAACGATTAGGTAACTAACACGTTTGAAAGTCATATATTGTATATGATATATATGAACCAATTACTATTGGCGTCCCGTACGGGATTCGAACCCGTGTTGCCGCCGTGAAAGGGCGATGTCCTAGGCCTCTAGACGAACGGGACAGAGGCAATGTACTCTTGATTATAGTACAAGAATAAAACAAAACGATTAAGTAACCAAATCGTTTGAAAGCCATATATTGTATATGATATATACGAACCAATAACTATTTTATTGGCGTCCCGTACGGGATTCGAACCCGTGTTGCCGCCGTGAAAGGGCGATGTCCTAGGCCTCTAGACGAACGGGACAGAGGCAATGACGCTCTTGATACATGGATATAAGAAACAGGTCAAGAGAAAAAAATTTTTTTCATGCAAAAGTCGCATCTTTTATGAAAAAATCTGCACTTTCCCTGCCATTCCAGCTATTAACCCGCAACCATCCAGCCAAATGAACGGGACGGCGATTGTTGAAATCTTCTAAAAAAGGGACAATGGGATTTTGATCTGCTTTGAAGATCAAAGCCTTGATGCTTGCACCATCTTCCCCTTGCAGAGTAAGGCGTAAGGTATTGCCGTCTTTGCCGATTCGATCAGAACGAAGAATATGCACGTTGGATAATACGATTAAAGGTTCATCATTGCCATTACCAAAAGGGGTCAGTCTCTCGATTTGTTTAGCTAACTCTACGGATGCACCAGCAAGGGTGGTAATACCTTCAATTTCTAAATCAACGACAGTGGGGCATTGTGCTGCTTTTGCTAAATACTTATTAAGAAAGTCATGCAGCATCGGGGCTTGATCGATATGATAGCTATATCCCGCAGCCATCGCATGCCCACCACCATGCAGTAACAATCCTGCTTGTTTTGCTGCAATAATTGCAGCCCCTAAATCTAAACCTGGAATTGATCGCCCTGAACCTTTAACTGTGCCATCGGATAGTTCCGCCCCGATTAAAGTAGGTCTATTTATTTGTTCCTTAATTCGTCCTGCAACGATACCAACGATACCAGGATGCCATTGCAGGTCATGTAACATAATAACGGAATTGCCTTGCTCGTGTTGTTTCATCGCGCGGTCAATAGCATTTTGCAGCATGTCTTTTTCAACAGATTGGCGTTGTTTATTGATGGTATCCAAGCGTTCTGCTAATTGATGGGCTTCAACAGGGTTTTTGCAAGTCAGCAATCTTACCCCCAAGTCAGATTCAGAAATACGCCCCCCTGCATTAATTCGTGGGCCAAGCGCGAAACCACAGCTAAAGGCATCAGGAGTGTTATTTACCCCTGCAACATCTAATAAAGCAGCTATACCAATGCGCTCTCGTTTGGCCATAATTTTCAAGCCTTGGGTTACCAAAGCACGATTTAGGCCCGTTAGGGGCATGACGTCGCAAACGGTTGACAAAGCAACCAAATCTAAAAGATTGAATAAATTAGGTTCGGGATGATTTTCAAAGAATTTTTGTTGTCTTAATGCACGAATGACAGCAACGGCGGTTAAAAAACTGACCCCCCCCGCACATAAATATCCCAGGCCAGATGTGCAATCTAAACGATTAGGATTAACAGTTGCTAAAATAGGGGGCGGTGTTTCCGATTTATGATGATCTAGGACGACAATATCGGTTTTGTCTTGTGGGATTTCGCGAAAAATATGATGGGCTGCCGTGCCACAGTCGACGCAAATAATTAAATCTATCCCCTGTTGGACCAGTCCTTCAATGGCGGGAACATTAGGACCGTATCCTTCTTTGAATCGATCGGGGATATAAGTAACAGGGTCTATCCCCAAACCGGTGAATAGATCTGTTAAAATGGCAGTAGAACATCCTCCATCAACGTCATAATCACCAAAAATAGCAATTTTCTCATGATTGATAACAGCCTTGGCAATGCGATTGGCAGCAATATCCATATCTTTTAAGCAAGATGGATCGGGTAATAAGCTGCGTAAGGTCGGGGACAAGAAGTGATTTACTTGTTCAGGTGATACCCCTCTGATAGCAATCATTTTTCCGACAATTTCAGAAATAGAAGCCTTTTGGGCAATCAACTGGGCATAACGATCCAAGGTCATTGGATCGTGGGACGAAGATTGCCGCCATAACCATCGTCGACCAGAAAAACTTTGCTTAGTATTAAGAACAAGGGAAGCTTCGGAAGAGGAATGGTTTTCAGTCACTGCACAATAATTACAAAAAATGTTATTTATTAATATCCATAGGTTTTGTTAGCACATGATGGCGTGCGTTGACAAATCTTACTGTTTTAGAATGGGAACGGGTAACAATGGAATTGGTCCATACGTAATCACCCCGCCATTGTACTCCTTTTAAGATGCTGCCATTTGTAACGCCAGTTGCAGAAAATAATACATGCCCACTGGCCATATCGGTTAGGGACAGTTTACGTTGAGGGTCGCTAGGGTTCATGGTTTTGGCACGATCAATTTGACTTTGATCTTCAAACAATAATCTTCCTTGCATTTGACCATCAAAACAACGTAATGCAGCGGCAGCCAATACACCTTCTGGTGCGCCGCCAGAGCCCACATAGATATCGACATTGCTGTCTGGGATACAGGTTGCAATAATTCCAGCGACATCCCCATCTGACAGCAGCTTAATACGCACACCAACTTCGCGTGCTTTGGCAATCATGGGCTGATGACGTTCACGATCCAAAGCACTGAGGGTTAATTCAGAAATATCAACTTTTTTAGCTTTTGCCAGGTTTTTAAGATTGGTTTCAATATTGTTATCTAGATCAATGACCCCTTCAGGATATCCTGGGCCAATGGCAATTTTGTCCATGTAAATATCAGGTGCATGCAAAAATTGACCTTGTTCAGCCAAGGCCACAACCGTGATGGCATCAGGCAGATTTTTGGCAACCAGATTTGTTCCTTCTAATGGATCAACGGCGATATCCATTTTAGGGCCACCTGAACCTACTTTCTCACCAATATATAGCATTGGTGCTTCGTCCATTTCTCCTTCACCAATGACAACAGTGCCAGAAATTGCAACTGTATCAAAAGCATGGCGCATCCCTTCAACAGCGGCGTTGTCTGCCTCATTTTTTTGACCACGACCAATCCAATGAAAAGATTTAATAGCAGCCGCTTCTGTAACCCGAACCAATTCGAGAGCCAAATTGCGATCTGATACAGTGTAGGTTGAGGAATGAGGGGATAACGGCATCGTCATAAGTCCTTTGTAAGGTGATGGTTATGCTTCTTCTATACGAATCATAACAGGTTTTTCTGTGATAACAGGCAGCTTTTGAATAGCCTCTAATGCCTGTAATAATGAGTTTTCTCTGGTTTGATGAGTTACCAAAATAATGGGGACGATTTCTTTTTGCGTTTGTGTGGTTATTGTTCCATGTTGCAATAAACTGCGTAAAGAAACATGATGTTCTTTTAAAATAGTGGCAATGTCGGCCACAACACCAGGCTGATCAACAACCATCAAACGAATATAGTAAGCTTTATTGAATTCGGATTGAGGGATGACAGTGGCTGGGGTTAATCCATTCCAATCCGTTCCCCACATGGGAATGGTGTTTCCTCGTGCCAAATCAATAATATCAGCACTGACGGCTGTAGAAGTTGGCCCTTCGCCAGCACCAGCACCTTCTAACATTAAGCGTCCTGAGAACTCACCTTCAGTAAACACGGCATTGGTTACCCCATTGACCCGTGCCAAAGGAGCATCATTAGGTAATAGAGCTGGGTGAACTCGTAATTCGATCCGATTATCTTTATGCTGTTGTGCCATTCCAACCAATTTAATTACATAGCCCAATTCCTGAGCGTAATGAAGGTCACAGGGGTTAATCCCACGAATCCCTTCAACAAAAACATCTTTGAAATTGATTGTATGCCCAAAACCCAAACTTGCCAAAATAGCAAGTTTGTGAGCTGCATCAAAGCCATCAATATCGGTGGATGGATCAGCTTCGGCATATCCCAGTTCTTGGGTTTCTTTCAGGATTTCATCAAACTGACATCCTGTTTTAGCCATAGCGGTTAAAATATAGTTACAGGTTCCGTTTAAGATACCACCAATTCTCTTTAAACGATCTGCTGTTAATGCCTCTTTAATTGTCTTAATGACAGGAATACCGCCAGCAACGGCTGCTTCGAACAATAAGGGTAATTTTTTTTGTTCTGCTAATTTTGCTAAATCATTACCATGTAACGCAATTAACGCCTTGTTGGCGGTTACAACACCTTTGTTTGCATTTAATGCAGCGTAAACCAATTCATGAGCAATCCCGTTTGCCCCGCCAATTAATTCAACGATAATATCAATATTTGGATCAGCAGCAAGATCTAACGGATTATCGTACCATTGAATATGGGACAGATCAATTCCCCGATTTTTATCCCGATTTTTTGCACTAATGGCAATAATTTCAATAGGGCGTCCAGCTCTGTGTGTCACAGATTGGGCGTTGGTTTGTAAAAGACGTACAACACCTGCCCCTACTGTCCCAAGACCAGCAATACCTAATTTCAAAGGTTTTTGGGAAGACGGGTTACTCATAAAATGTTCTCCAGTTTACTAAAATAGTGGATAAAATTATTTAGAATATTTATTCATAAACGTTTTGATTGAACGACAAGCTTGCCTTAATCTTTGCGTATTTTCAACCATTCCAATACGAACAAAGTCGTCCCCATGTTCGCCAAAGCCCAAACCTGGGGCAACGGCAACTTGAGCCTCTTTTAATAAAAGTTTGGAAAATTCGACACTGCCCATATGTTTAAATGGTTCTGGGATCGGAGCCCACGCGAACATAGATGCCGCAGGAGAGGGAACATTCCATCCAGCAGCGTGTAATCCTTTGATAATGGTATCGCGTCTGTCTTTATAGAGGGCTCGCATATCGTCAACATAGTCTTGCGGGCCGTTTAATGCGGCAACAGAAGCAACTTGAATAGGGGTAAAAGCCCCGTAATCCAAATAAGATTTAATGCGGGTTAATGCTGCAATTAATTTTGGATTGCCTGCTGCAAAGCCAATGCGCCAGCCTGCCATTGAATAGGTTTTAGACATTGAGGTAAATTCAACAGCAATGTCTTTTGCCCCTGGAACCTCGAGAATTGAGGGGGGGATTTGATCTTCGAAATAAATTTCAGCGTAAGCTAAATCAGATAAAATCCAAATGGACTCTTTTTTCGCAAAATCCACCAGTTCACGATAAAAGTCTAGTGTTGCCAAATCTGCTGTCGGATTAGAGGGAAAATTGACAATTAAAACAGTAGGCTTGGGTACGGAGTGTTTGACCGCCCTATATAATGCTTCTAGCATTCTTTCATCTGGGGTTGCTGGGATAGAGCGAACGGCAGCACCCGCAATAATAAATCCAAACTGATGTATAGGGTAAGAAGGATTGGGAACTAATATAGTATCCCCAGGACTGGTAATAGCTGAAGCCAAGTTTGCCAAGCCTTCTTTTGAGCCTAACGTCACTATTGCTTCTGTCTCAGGGTCAAGGGTTACGTTAAAGCGGCGTTGATAATAATTTGTTAGTGCTTTGCGCAGACCAGTAATTCCACGGCTGACAGAATATCCGTGCACGCGGGAAGAGGACGTGGTTGCTTCAACCAGTTTTTGTACAACATGTGGGGGCGGATTACTGTCTGGGTTACCCATCCCCAAATCAATGATATCCTCCCCCCGTGCTCGCGCTGCCTTTTTGGCCGCATTTACTTCAGCAAAGACATACGGTGGAAGGCGACGGATACGATGGAATTCTTCATTCATGGGTAACTCGATTCAATTAATAATCAATGAAAATAGTTAAATAATTATTCATCCATACGAATTCGCACGCCGTGACCAATGGCATGGGCGCGAAGCGCAATAGATGATTCAGGCACGTTATGGGCGATTAACATTTTAGCAACTGCTTTTGCTCGTAACAATGCCAAAGAAAGTGCATTGGCTTGTGCATCTGCGTTGATAGAATCTGCGTCCCCATAACCGTGAACAAAGATCATACGTCCATTTCGTTGCCATGCAATAGAATTAATTGTCTTATCTTGTTTTTCAGAAGGGGCATCTGACCCTAATGGGAAACGGATCAATTCACCTCTGGGAGCCTCTAGGGGTAAAGCAGAAGGACGAAATGGTGCTGGTAAATTGGCATCAGCAGGAATGTTAAATCCAGGATATTGCGGAGGCGATGGCGGATTTACGGGAATGGCAGGAATAACAACGGCCTGATCGTCAATTTTTGCACGTAACTCAGGCATGACAACAGGCACTTTGGGTTCTGGTGCGCGATGGAACGCCTTGGCGTCTTTTGATGTTGAGGACGCTTTACCGTTTTTTTGATCAGAACTAGGATCTTGTCCTGCAGCATCCAAAGTTGCAGAAGATGACTGGTCTTCAGTTTGGGGCGAAGTATTTTGTGCAGTTTTAGGAGTCTCTGATGGTTGAGTATTTTGTGGTGATTGTCGGGGTGCTGGTGGAATTTTAGGAATTTCTAATGGATCAACAGTGTCTTGCCATGCAGAAAGGGTTTTATCTTGCGACAATGTATGTGTAATTTCCTGCCGTAACGCAGGAGAGGGTAAAGGGGGTGCTTGTGTTGGGGTCAATCCTACATAGGGATAGGATTGATCATGGCCTGGGGCAGGTAGTCTGGGTTGTGCGATAATCCCGCCTTCCAGATTATGATACCAGCCGACAGGTGTTTTTATCATTGGGCTACTAGCACAGCCACCAAGACAAAAAAGACCTACTAAAATACTATAACGAAAAAATGGTTGGTAGATAACTGGCACTCTATAACCTCAACATTTTAAAATAGCGTTAATGAATTTAAACATTATTATAGATTTTTTCTTAAATACGCTATTTCCCATTTGCAGTCATTGAAAAATAATCATGATTTGTTGCAATAAAGAACAGTTTATTGCGATATTCAGTATTAATGTCTGAAAAAAAATCTAAATTATTTCTATTCTGTTTATTAAGGTGTATAAAAGGGTTTTAAGAAGAAAATCATCTTAAATATTAAGTGAAAATAATCAATTTATTTTATTTTAAGGGATAAATTAATGAAGTTTATGCAAAATGCAGAACATAATAAGGTGCGTTCAGATGAAAATGATCCAGAGGATCCCGTAAATCCTTCTGAACAACCTGATAATCCTAAAAAAAGTGATGAAGACCCTGCTTCAAGTAATGCATTAGAAAATAAACTTTTAAAAGAACGTAAAATTCTTATTTTTGGTGAAGTCAATGATAAGCTTGCCAAAGAAGTTACTGCACGTTTATTAGCATTGGCTTATGAATCTGATCGTCCAATTGATATTTATGTGAACTCTCCTGGTGGGCATGTCGAAAGTGGCGATACTATTCACGATATGATTCGTTTTGTCGATGATCATGCCCCAATCAATATGATTGGTACAGGATGGGTGGCATCAGCGGGGGCATTGATTTTTGCTGCAGGTCATAAAGATCGCCGTCTTTGTTTGCCAAATACACGTTTCTTATTACATCAACCTATGGGCGGTGTTCGTGGTCCAGCAACAGATATCGATATTGAGGCGCGCGAAATTTTAAAAATGCGTGAACGGTTAAATCATATTTTTGCTAAAGAAACTGGGCACACTTATGAAAAAATTGCTAAAGACACAGATCGGAACTATTGGATGTCTGCAAAAGAAGCAATTGAGTATGGTTTAGTCAGTCGTATTATGACAAAATGGTCTGATTTAAAATAATTCTTTTTAATACGAATTTTATGGAGCTTTCTAGTTAAATGTCTGATTTAGAAGCGATTTACTCAAAACTACCTGAGAATTTACATGATTTGCCTCAACCTAGCTCTGATAAAGAGTTGGAGGAGATGAACTATCGTGTACGCCATTGGATGAGTTCCATTCCTGGATCAATTAAGGTTGGCAGTAAGGAACATAAACAAATGGTTGCTCAGATGTTTCGCGAGACATTTAATCCTTACAGGCCAACTTTTATGGATTGGCCCAAGTTAAGCACAGACGAAATTAATCGACTGAAAAGTTTGCCTATTTGGGATATTGCCGTACATACTGAAGGTAAAGCACGGCTTAGAATGGCTGCATATGTTAAAGAACTCCTTGACCCAGAGATGGCCGACGCAATTGCACGGAATGCTTGGGAAGAAAATCGTCATAAAGAGGTTTTAGCTGATTTGGTAAAATTCTACGACATACCATTAGCATCTGAACCCCCTTATGAAGCACCCAAGGATGCAGAATGGGCCTATATGGTAACAGGGTTTAGCGAATGTTGGGATAGTTTTTTTGCGTTCGGATTGTTTGCTATTGCTGAAAAATCCGGTTTTTTTTCCAAGGAACTGGTCGAAACATTTGAACCTGTCATGCAGGAAGAATGTCGTCATATCCTATTATTTGCCAATTGGTTGGCTTGGCATCGTGCAAACTTGTCCTGGTTGCAAAGGGTTCGATTTGAATTAAAAGTTCTGGCCGTGCATGGTTTTTTAATTTATGAACGTTTGGGACTGATAAAAGGTGTCGATGTTAATGGTAAAGAATATTATGAAGATAATAATTTTACCATTAACGGTGTCAGTGAATTAAGCAGTCAGAAAACTACGTTAAAAGAGTTTTTACAGCTGTGTTTGGATGAAAATACACGCCGTTTTGCCGGATATGATCGACGATTATTGCGACCAAAAACTGCCCCGATATTAACAAAGTTGATTATTAAGTTATTACCTAAAAAACTTGCAAACAAGCAATTAACTTAGTTTTTTTGATGTTGCGTTTATTTAAAAGTCTTTTCTTCTTTATTTGAAAGGAAAGACTTTTTTATATAGGGACATTTAGACAAAATTGTCTTGCTTCTCGGCTGGATTTTACATTATTGGAAATACGACCTAACAGTTTGAATTCGTCAATATACTGAGCGACTTGCTCCCATAATTTGTTGTTAATGGGAATAATATTCTGATTTTGATTTTTCAGCATAGATAAAATTTGTGAAGCATTCATTTGTTTTGAATGATCCGCTAATAGAACACTAGTTTGTTGTAAGTGTTTATTTTGCCACTGTGAAGCCTCGTAAAGGCTTAAGGCTAGGGGTTTTACAATTGTAGGGTTTTGCGATAAGAAATCGTTACTGATCCCTAATATACGGTTTATTCTTGTACTCCAGCTGCCACTTTGGCTGCCAGCCAGTTCAAAAACTTGTTTATTTGCATTATTGAGGATTTCCCACATAAAAGGATCGTTGCCGATAATACCCTGCACTTGATTTGATAATAAGGCAGGTAGCAATTCCTCTGGTTCCATTTCAATCCATTTTACGTTTTGATCTGGATTTAGTCCTTTACGCCTTAGCAAAATAGAAAAAAACAGCCGTTCTTTTTGCGCATTCGGGCGGGTGGCGATCTTTAGCCCTGAAAAATCTGCCAAACGATCAATTCTCTGTTTACGGGAAACCAATAAACGAAAATTACCACCACTGATTCCTATGAGCAGTTTAGCAGGCATACCTGTTAATAAATTTGGTAACCAATCTAAAGCAGATGAAACAGCAGCATCGCAGTGACGTTGCTTTAACGATTCCAAAGCTTGAGAACTGGTGGCGATATAAGGAACTAAGATTACGTTCAAACCATATTTTTTGAAAAAATCTTTTTCTTGGGCAATAGTTAATAGCGAATCTTCTTCATTTTTTGGCCAGGCAATACGGATGGATTGAAGGGGGAAGTCTTCTATAATGCGTTTGCTGTTGGGGATGGTTTGAGTATAGGTATAAATACCAGCACCAGCAAGTAATGCCGAACATCCTATTCCCAATATTAATTTTCTTCTTTTAATCAATGTGTTGCGTACTTGTTGGTGTGATGACATAGAATGAATAATATCTTAAATGAAAAAAAATGAAAAAAAGTAAAAAAAACACTTTACCATTAATATCGATTTAGGCTATAGAGTGTTCACGGCTGATCCCGAATAGCTCAGTTGGTAGAGCAAGCGACTGTTAATCGCTCGGTCGTAGGTTCGAGTCCTACTTCGGGAGCCATCACAATACCAAAGTGCCGTAGATGTCTTGAACATAAGCATTATATAAGAAATTATCTTTTTATAAATTACCCCCCAAATACTAATCGATTATTGTTAACCATAAATCTGGCTTTATTATGGTTTTTAATCCACATTATACATCCTTTAAATTTTGTTGCCAATTTGTTTGATTTTGTCGGTATGAAAGCTTCTGTTTAGTTAAGGCAGGAAATAGAGCAAGTTTTCCATAAAAGTAGTAATTTTTATATATCTTTTGTTGTGATTATTTCAACACTTTATTTTTTTATACTATTTGGGCCTTAATTCGCATTAATTTTACTATGAGATTTGCTTAAATTAATATTTATATTAAGAAGTTGTTAACATCAAAAAAGTTAAGACATTGTTAAAGAATATCAGGGATATTAAACTATATTCAATCGTTGTTTTAAATTTTTAAGCAAGTAAATGGTAATATGTGAATATGGCATTATTTTGTATTAAAAACAGTCTGTTACGTAAAAAAGAATTTTATATACTTTTTAGCATAATGTTTGGGGGATCTGCCACTTTTTTAAATTCTTTTGCTAAGGCAGAAGATGAAGGGCAAAAGGCCTCTGCTGTTAAATCAGTGGATAGTGATAGTGATGTCTCAATGAGTGGCCTGACCGATTGGCACTTAGTGCCAGCTGGTGGTGGTGGTGACTGGAAAACGGCAATTGGTCGTGTACAAAGTAATGCCAAAGATATCGCAAAAATTGAGAAAGAAGGAAATCCACTTTTACCGCAACCTGAGCATCTTTTCGGAGATTGGGGGGGAATTCAACCTTGGTTATATCAGCGTGGGATCAATTTCAATCTTGATAACCAAAATGAGTTTGCTGGGAATATTACAGGGGGTAAAAAAAAAGGGGCAACCAACGCCGGTGCTGTTGACGCTAACCTTGACGTTGATTGGGCGACTTTGGTTGGACGTAATTGGTTAACCGATGGTTTGGTTTCCCATATGACAGTTTTAGGACGTTATGGTTCCCCTGTCAGTAAATTAGTTGGAGAGAATATAACCTCGGTTCAAGAAATTTACGGTGCTGGGGGAAATGTTGTTGCAAAGCTTGTAAACCTTTACAACGATAAATACTTTATGGATGGTAAAATTGTTACCTCTTTTGGTCGTACAAACGTTGGTGGATTTTATGCGACCAGCCCTATTCACTGTTATTTCATGAATAACGGGCTTTGCGGAAACCCAAAACCATTAACTGGACAGGCAGGAGGGTTTAACGCTTGGCCAGATTCAACATGGGGAATTACCACTTTATTTAGACCTTTACCTGAATTTTATATTCGTATTGGTATGTTTCAAGTCAATCGTTATACTTATGGTAATGAGGGTGGTAAACGCGCAGGTTGGGCCGCAATTGTTAGAACTGCAGGTAATGCGGGGGGAGAATTCCCTATTGAAATGGGGTATGAACCACGTTGGGGTAAAAATGAATTAGTTGGGCATTATAAGATTGGCTTTGCTTATGATACCTCTCCTTATCCAGTATGGGGTAGCGGATTGAATGGTCAACATATTACTGCGATGAATGGTGCAGATCAACGATGGAAACGGGGCAGGGATGTTGAATGGTTGTTACTTGATCAAATGATACATCGTAATGGCCCTGGTGATTTGAATGGTGTTATTGGATATGTTGGTTTTGTACACAGTAATCCTTTGACATTTCAACGCCAAAACCAAGTCATTGTCGGTATGATTGATACAGGGTTTTGGAAAGCAAGACCAATGGATGCATTCGGTATTTTATTTATCCATCAAATTATGAGTGGTAAAATGCGTGATGCGCAACGTTATAATTTGGCTCATGGTTTTCCTATTGGAAATATTGGGGGTGCAACAGGAATTCAAACGTCTGAAACGTCTTTTGAGTTAACTTATATTATTCATGTTTACAGAGGTATTCGTTTCCAACCTGATTTTCAGTATGAAATACATCCAAATGCGCAAAAGAACATCAAGGATGCTGCATTTCTTGGATTTAAAAGCCGTGTAGATTTTTAGACAATCGTTTATCAAATGACTAATAATTGATCCTAATAGATACCTAATTATTGAGTATCTATTAGGATTTTTTTATATTTAAATAACATATATTTATAATAGCTATTTTAGTAAAGAGATTGTGATCGTTAATATTATTGACTATTTTTTAGTTATTTGCGTTAACATATAACAACGTATTTAAGTATTATTTTTTATAGGCAATATATTATGAAATTATCACAATTTTTTTTAACTACCTCTATTCTCGCAACTCTACCTTGCACAGTATTGGCTATGGAACCTGTATGGAAGGATGTTAAATCTCCCCCAGGGGTTCGTGCCAAAGCACTTGTTAATGCCATGACGCAAGATGAAAAATTGCAATTAGTCATGAGTCGCTATGCACTGGGAAATGGTCCTAAACATCACAAGATTCCTGAGGGGGCACTAGGTTCTGCTGGATATGTCCCTGGTATTCCAAGATTGGGTATCCCAGCACAGCAAATTACTGACGCAGGCTTGGGTGTTACAAATCCCAATCAGGTCAGACCAAACGATGGTGCAACAGGGATGCCCAGTGGGCAAATCTTATCAGGAACATTTGATCCTGATTTGGCCTATGAAGCAGGCAAGGTTATGGGGAAAGAGGCATTTCATCGTGGATTTAATGTATTATTAGGAGGAGGAACCGTTTTGGTTCGTGACCCTCGTAATGGCCGTAATTTTGAGTATTTGGGTGAAGACCCTTTGTTAGCTGGAAATATCGCTGCTGCGCAAATTCAAGGGGTACAAAGTCAACACGTTCTTTCAACAGTCAAGCATTTTGCTTTTAATGCTGTTGAAACGAATAGAATGAAAGTCGATATGAAAATTGGAGAGCGAGCAGGCAGGGAATCCGATTTATTGGCTTTCGAAATTGCTGTAAAACAGGGCGAGCCTGGTGCAATTATGTGCGCTTATAACAAGGTTAATGGTATTTATAGTTGTGAAAATAGTTATCTACTACAACTACCTAAAAAGGCTTGGGGATATCGCGGTTATATTTTGACAGATTGGGGGGCTACCCACAGTACTGTTGCAGCAGCAAATGCAGGATTAGATCAAGAATCTGCTGCTGAATTTGACGCAAAAGAGTATTTTGGTAAACCATTAAAAATTGCTATAAAGAAGGGAGAGGTTCCACAGGGACGGTTGGATAACATGGCCTATCGAATTCTGTATAGTATGATCCATAGTGGCCTTTACGATCATCCAGCAACCAAATCTTTTGAGCCAGAGGATGTTGCCGCTCACGAGGCTGTTGCGCAACAAGTTGCAGAAAACGGAATGGTTTTATTGAAAAACCATCACAATATACTGCCTTTATCACCCAATATTCAAAGTATCGCAATTATTGGTGGTAATGCGGACAAAGGCGTTTTATCTGGGGGTGGATCATCTCAAGTTACTGCAAGAGGTGGAAATATTATTTCAAAAACTGGGCCTAAAACATGGCCTGGTCCCATATCTTACTTTCCTTCTTCTCCGATGAAGGCAATTGAAGCTTTGGCCCCAAAAGCGAGAGTGAATTTTGCATCGGGCGAGAATATTCAAGCCGCTGTTGATTTAGCAAAGCAATCAGATGTGGCCATTGTCTTTGCAACGAAATGGAGTGCAGAAGCCTTTGATTCTGCAGATTTACAGCTTTCTGACGCCCAAAATAAATCGATTGAGGCCGTCGCAAAAACGGGTAAACCTGTTGTTGTTGTGCTTGAGACAGGCAATCCAGTGGAAATGCCTTGGTTACATGATGTCGATGCTGTATTGGCCGCATGGTACCCAGGTACAGCAGGTGGCCCAGCGATTGCTAATATATTATTTGGTAGGGTTAACCCGTCTGGTCGTTTGACCACAACGTGGCCAAAGGCATTAAGTCAGGTTCCATATCCTTATATTGAAGGTGCTGGAAAAATCATTAACGCAGATCCAGGAAAACGTCCGCAGTATTCTTCTGATAATCAAGTTGTTTCATCGATAGATTTAAACGAGGATGGGGCGAATGTTGGATATCGGTGGTATGAGCAAAAAAGACTAACCCCTCTTTTCCCCTTTGGTTATGGATTATCTTACACAACTTTTAAATATAAGAAATTAAACATTGTTAAGAATTTTACTTCTGACAAACATACGATGATTGCAAATGTAACGGTTAAAAACACTGGTAATCGAGATGGTGCTGACGTTATCCAGGTTTACGGTAAAATGCCTGATGGTTCCCCAAGTCGTTTACTTGGCTTTAGAAAAGTTGATTTGAAAGCAGGTGAAACTAAAACTTTTGACGTTCCATTATTTCCTGCTAGCCTTTCACATTACGAGCCTGCAAAGCATGATTGGGAAATTGTTCCAGGTAACTATGAGATCTTCGTAAGACCTGACGCTTTATCCCATGAAGGGTTAAAAACAACCATGCATTTAGATAAAATTGATCTTCCTGACTAATTATCAGTATCCATTTCATAAATTGAAAAAGATTATGACGTCAAAAGTCATAATCTTTTTTTTAGGATCCATTGATACCGCTGTGATTGGCTTTGAAATAATTTTCATGCATCAGTAAGGTAGGAATAATTTTAGGTAGGATCATACTTTTATCGTTGAGTTGAATATCTGTTGAATTTGTTTACAGAGCTATTTAGCCAGATATTCTAATTTTAATAAAACTTATATAAGTTGTAGATTATATAGTTCGTTATTTTAGAACAAAAAAAACGCCATATTTTCATATGGCGTTTTACGAATTGATATCAAATTACATTGCAGATTTAAAGATAGCTTCCACTTCTGCTTGATTACCAGAACGCGGATTGGTTACTGCACATGCATCTTTTAATGCGTTTGTAGCCAGTGTTGGGATATCCTCAGCTTTTACCTTAAGTTCAGTTAAGTTTGCTGGAATATTAACATCTTTTGATAATGAGCGAATAGCAGCGATACATGCTTTGGCACCAGCTTCGTCATTCATGTTATCAACATCAACACCCATGGCTTTGGCAATATCTTTTAGACGACCAGCACATTTAGGTAGATTGTATTCTTGAACATGAGGTAACAAGACAGCATTACAAACCCCATGAGGAAGTCCATAGAAACCACCCAATTGATGTGCCATCGCATGAACATAGCCAAGAGAAGCATTGTTAAATGCCATGCCAGCCAATAATTGAGCATAGGCCATATTTTCTCTAGCAACCATATTTTTACCATCTTTTACAGCGGTGCGTAGGTTTTCAGCAATCAAGGTTGCCGCTTTTAACGCACATGCATCTGTAATCGGAGAAGCTGCAGTTGAGACATAAGCCTCTACAGCATGGGTTAAAGCATCCATACCCGTTGCAGCAGTCAATCCAGGAGGCATCCCAGCCATTAATGAAGGATCATTAACAGAAAGAATTGGTGTCACCATAGATGTAACGATTGCCATTTTGATATGACGTACTTCGTCGGTAATAATACAGAAGCGGGTTATTTCGCTGGCTGTACCTGCTGTTGTATTGATAGAGACTAAAGGTAATTGAGGTTTGGTTGGTTTATCCAATCCCTCGTAATCTTTAATTTCACCGCCATTTGTTGCAAGGAGAGCAATTCCTTTTGCACAGTCATGAGGAGAGCCACCACCAAGAGAAATAACAAAATCACATTGGTTTTGTTTAAGAATTTTCAATCCTTCATTTACGTTAGTTACCGTCGGGTTTGGATTAGTGCCGTCGTAAACTGAAGTTTTAATACCAGCTTTTGCTAATAAATCAGAGACTTGTTGAGCAGCACCAGATTTATTCATAAATGAATCAGTAACGATTAATCCATGTTTAAAACCATGTCCTTTAATATAAGGGACAGCATCACTTAATGCATTTGTTCCGATAACGTTAACGGGAGGAATGAAAAATGTTGTACTCATTATGAGTGGTATCCTTTTTATTATACAATTTTAAAATACTTTTTAGTATATGCGTGTAAGTATATAATAAAACCGCCTTACTTTGGGTAATTTTTACGTTATTTAAGAAAATTTAATAATTGAGTTTTTTCGTACAAGTTGTAAGATTAAGTTTTGCTTTCACTATAAAAAGCATGGTGCTAATAAAGAAAGGTTTTATACTTAAGATGTTATAAAACCTTTCCTTGACAGTATATTTATTTAAGTTTCAAGCCTTTTGCGATGCCTTGACCATAATCAGGATGTATCTTGGTAAAATGCTCAATCATGCGTTTGACAACGTCTGTTTTTACATCTTGCATGGAACCTACAATATTATCGATTAAGAGCTGCTTTTGCTCAGGGGTCATCAAGTTAAATAGAGCTGCGGGCTGACTGTAATAATCACCGTCTTCGCGATGATCATATATACCTGCCGGACCTGAAAGATCTGCTGGGAAATAAGGTTCTCTTAGATTGGTTTGCTTCGGGGTAGTTTCATCACTATTAGGTTCGTAATTAAGTGACCCACCTCCATTACTGTCAAAGCGCATAGCCCCATCACGTTGATAATTAGCATATGGGCATTTAGGTGCGTTAATTGGCAGCAATTGGTAGTTGGTACCAACTCGATAGCGTTGCGCATCGGCATAGGCAAAAACACGGCCCTGTAACATTTTATCTGGTGATAAACCTGTGCCCGGGATAACATTGCTGGGGGCAAAAGCTGCCTGTTCTACTTCTGCAAAGTAATTTTCAGGATTACGATTTAGCTCGAAATAACCTACTTCGTGCAAAGGAAATTCTTTTTGTGACCAAACTTTTGTGACATCAAACGGATTTTCTTTGTATTGTTTTGCCTGTTCTTCAGTCATAATTTGAATATAGACCCCCCATTTTGGGAAATCGCCTTTTTCAATAGCATCAAATAAATCCTGAGTGGCGTAATCGGGATTTGTTCCTGCCAATTCATCAGCTTTTTGGGGGTCAAGATTTTTAATACCTTGTTGTGTTCTGTAATGCCATTTTACCCATGTTCTGACCCCGTCCTTATTAATTAAGCTATAGGTATGACTGCCGTAACCATGCATAAAACGAAAACCATCAGGAATGCCACGGTCTGAAAATAAAATTGTGACTTGATGTAATGCTTCTGGTGAGTGAGACCAAAAATCCCACATCATATTTGGATCTTTAAGATTGCTTTTGGGATCTCTTTTTTGTGTGCGTATAAAGTCAGGAAATTTAATAGAATCTCTGATAAAGAAAACGGGTGTGTTATTGCCAACGATATCCCAGTTGCCTTCTTCAGTATAAAATTTTAATGAAAATCCTCGGGGATCACGCACAGTATCAGCAGAACCCCTTTCTCCACCTACAGTTGAAAATCGTGCGAAGATAGGTGTTTCTTTACCAACCTGGCTAAACAATTTGGCACAACTATATTTTGTAATATCTTTTGTAACAACAAATTTCCCATGGGCTGCTGCACCCTTAGCATGAACACGGCGTTCAGGGATATTTTCACGGTTAAAATGCGCCAATTTTTCAATTAAATGGAAATCGTCAATTAAAACAGGGCCTCTGGGACCAGCCGTACGAGCATTTTGATTATCTGCAACTGGTGCACCGTTTGCTCCGGTTAAGATTTTTTTACTCATGTCATAATTTCCTTAATTTATTTATAGGGTTAGGTATATTTTGTTTAGTCTGTTCTAATACAATAACGTGTTGTTTCATTTAATCAAGTTGAAAGATTTCATATAAACTATTGAAAAAAACGATCGCATATTTAATTTTTGATTAAATTTATCGTTATTTGTAGAAAAATTATCAGTACAATAAAAATAAATACCTTGGGTTGTATACACGAGCATAATATTTACGATACTATTCACTAAATAATAAAAAGATGAATAGAGTTTAGATTTATTTACAAGTTTGTGATCATCAATTGTAAATTGCAATTTTTGGCGATATGACTAAGCATTATACAAGACGTTTATAGCTTAACCCCCAACGTAATCAGGCGCTTTTTAATGAAAATTTATTATGTTATCAGCAGTTTAGAAGGAGGAGGGGCAGAATTTGTAGTTCCCGATTTAGCAGAATTTTTTACCAGTCTGGGTCATTCGTTCAAGGTATTGGCTTGTTTACCTAGGGATATGGAAACGGCGGCTTTACTGGAAAAAAGAAATGTGCCTTATCAATTATTGTCACTAAATGGGGATCATCGCTTAAAATCAACGTATAATTTACTAAAAACTGTGAGAAACGATCCCCCTGATATATTATGGACCTCTTTATCGCGTGGTGCATTGGATGGACAGATTGTGGGAAAATTGTGTAAAATTCCTGTAATAAGCTGGAAACACAGCGCTAATCTTGCAGCTTACACAGGTCCTATGGTACGTCTTTTACAACGGTTAAGCCAATTATGGATTGCGGATTCCGATGGGGTTGCTGATTTTTTACAAAATAACATGAAGGTTTCGGTCAATCGTATTATGACATGGCCTTTATTCAAGATTCCGACCCATTTGCCCGATCCCAAGCCATGGAACGGGCAAGGAATATTTCATATTGGTAGTATGGGAAGACTGCATCCTGTTAAAAATTTTGATATGATGATCAGAAGTATTCATTATATTAATCAAAAATATCCAGAAATCGGCAAGCGTATTCAACTCTCTATCGCAGGAGCAGGGGAAGAGGAAGCTAAACTAAGATCACTAATTGAGGAACTAAATTTACCCAACGTTGCATTGGTTGGGTTCTATACCAACGTCATGGATTATTTAAAGAACTTGCAACTATATATACAAGTTTCAACTTACGAAGGAATGTGTATAGCCTTACACGAAGCTCTGGCAGCAGGACTGCCTGTTATTTCAACAGACGTTGGCGAAATGCGGTTTTGCGTTAGAAATAATCCCATTGGTACATTACTGAACCAACATTCCTCTGAGGCTTTGGGTGAAGCTATTATTGAATATTTCAATAATTCAGAAAAAACCCAACAATTTGGGAGTAATGCCAGGACCTATATTCAGTCTCGATACAGTCAAAAAGCATTTCAAAATGCGGGACAGGCGATTTTACATCGTATTGAAAGTGAAATACTACCCCGATTCGTTTGATTGGATTTTGGCTTTACTTTTCTTCGATTGGGGGGTATCCGATCAGTTCCCGCCATTCATTTTCATTTAAACAGTTGATATTAAGCTCTTTTGCTTTACGGGCTTTACTACCACCATCAGCCCCTTCGATAACATAGTCTGTTTTAGCAGAGACAGAGCTTGTAACTTTTCCACCTAATCGTTCCGCTATATCTTTGGCCTCAGAACGCGTCATAGAGGTCAAAGTCCCCGTAAAAACAAGGGTTTTACCAACCAATCGTCCTTCTTGTGATGTTTCAACAGTTTCAATTGTTAATTCTGCAGCTAAGTCATCAAGTGTTTCTATATTGTGATCCTCGCTGAAAAAAGCGATTATTTCATTAGCAATGGCAGGGCCAATACCTTCAATGGATCCCAGGGTTAAACGTTCATCTGAACCGATTTGCTGGGCTGCAATCATTTGTTCCCTCCAATAGGGATAGGATCCATAATGTTTAGCCAGTAGTTTGGCGGTGGCTATCCCAATACGACGAATCCCCAATGCATAGATGAAGCGGTCTAATGAGATGGTTTTCTTTGCGTTGATTGCATTTATCAAATTTTGAAAAGAAAGCTCTGCCCACCCTTCGGTATGCAGAATCGTTTGTTGATGATTTTTAAGGTGAAAAATATCAGAAGGTTGATGAATGAGGCCTGCTTTAAAAAATTCAGAGACGGTTTTGTTCCCCATTCCTTCGATATCAAAGGCATCTTTAGAACAAAAGTGAATTAGGCGTTCTTCGATTTGGGCATTACACGTTAATCCTCCCGTGCAACGTCTTACAACCTCGTTTTCAGGTTTATCAGCAATCGCCCCGCAAACAGGACAATGGGTTGGAAAAACAAAGGGTTTTGATCGTAATTCTTTTAAACAAGATGGATCAACAGACACAATTTGGGGAATAACATCCCCAGCACGTTGTAAGACGACCAAATCATTTTCTCTTACGTCTTTTCTAATAATTTCGTCTTCGTTATGTAGTGTCGCTCGGGTTACAATAACACCACCAACATTAATAGGTTCAAGAATAGCAACGGGTGTTAGGGCCCCCGTACGCCCGACTTGGATTTCTATATGTTTTAGACGTGTGACTGCTTTCTCGGCGGGGAATTTCCACGCTGTTGCCCAACGCGGTGAGCGACCGATAAAACCTAACCGCTCTTGCAAGGGAATGGCATTCACTTTATAAACGATCCCATCAATATCATATGACAGCTCAGAACGTTGAAGGACCATCTCTTGTTGAAATGTTTCTGCCTCTTTGGCGTTTTTAACGACCTTGTATAACGGATTGACTTTAAATCCCCATATTTTTAATTGTTCTAAAAATTGTGCATGGGTAGAGGCAATCGAGTTGCTGCTGTAACCTTGGGCGTATACAAATAAAGACAAAGGTCTAGCCCGTGTGATTTCGGGGTCTAGTTGACGTAATGATCCAGCGGCGGCATTTCTTGGGTTGGCAAAAAGACGTTTGTTATTTTTTTCTTGTTCAGCGTTTAATGTCAGAAAATCTTCTTTCGAGATATAGACTTCGCCTCGAATTTCAATTTTTTCGGGAACATTTCCTACAAGTTGTAATGGCAAAGCAGCGATTGTTTTTACATTTTCAGTAACGTCTTCGCCTGTTGTGCCATCACCTCTAGTACTTGCTTGGGTTAATATACCTTGTTCATAGGTCAGATTAATTGATAAGCCATCAATTTTTGGTTCGGCCACAAAAGAAAGTTGTTCCATATCAGAAGGTTTAAGATCAAGATAGCGTTGAATACGGTCAATAAATTCCTGAAATTCCACCCCATTGAAAACGTTATCTAGGGAAAGCATAGGAACCAGATGTTTTCTTTTTTTCAATGCTGTATTGGGTTGGCTGCCTACGGTCTGTGTAGGGCTGCCTGCCAAAATGAATCCTGGAAAACGTTCTTCAATTTCTTTTAATCGACGGCGTAAATGGTCATAGGTAGCATCGTCAATAACTGGATTATCTTGATTATGATACGCATCATCACATTGACGAAGATAGTGGGATAATGCGGTTAATTCTTTTTTTGCTTGGGGAGGGGTCAGGTTAGAAGGGGTAATTGAATGAAAAGGCGATTGAAAATGATCCATTGAATTTCATCTATGCAATAAACTATCTGCTGCGGCCCTGGCCGCATCGGTTACATGATTACCAGCAAGCATGCGGGCTATTTCTTCGCGGCGTTCTTGTGATGTTAATTCCTTAGTATGGGTAAGCGTAACCCCATTATCAATGGTTTTAATAATTTTTAACTGCGTATCCCCGCTTGCAGCAACTTGCGGGCTATGGGTAACAACAAAAACCTGAATATTTTGGGCAACACGATGCAACCGTTCCCCAATGGCGGTTGCTGTTGCCCCCCCTACACCAGAATCGATTTCATCAAATACGAGAGCCGATAAAGTTGATTGATTACTGATTACAACCTTTAATGCCAATAACAAGCGAGATAACTCACCCCCTGATGCTGCTTTGTTTAAAGGTGCGGGGGGAACACCAGGGTTGGCGGCAATTAGAAACTGGACTTGATCCTTACCATTTTGATTCCAAGCTTCATTTGATAAAGGCGTTATCGATACGAAGAATTGAGCACGATCCAGCTTTAAAGGTATTAATTCCTTCGTAATTGCTGTTTGAAGTTTATGTGCAACTTTTTGACGATTCAAAGATAGTTTTTCAGCGGCTTCTTCAAACTCTTGCCTACAGGTCGCTACTTGTTGTTCAAGTTCTTGGATTTGATGATTACCTAAATCAAGATTAAGTAAACGTGTTTCGAATTCTTGTAATAAGGTCGCTAATTCATCTACGGCTACGTTATATTTACGGCTAGCAGCACGTAAGCTGAATAGTCTTTCCTCGATTTCATCCAAGGATTGGGGGTCTAGTTGAATATCATTAACCAGATGGGTCAAAATACTTTCTGCTTCGGCTAAAGCTTCTTCGGAACGGATGATTGCTTCTAACGCTTCTTGAATTGATTGATCTGCTGGGTTTGATGAAGACGTTTCTTCTAAGGAAGAAGGTAATAATTTTTGTAAAGCTTTGCTTGCATTTAATAATGTTTGTGCTGGTTGAAAGGCTCTGCGGTCTTGGGGGGATAGTTGCGCCAATGCTGATGTTAAAGCTTCCAATCGACGTTCATCTTGTTGTAATTCTTTACGTTGACGTACTAGTTCTAGCTCCTCTTCGCCTTTAGGTGCCAAGTTTTTCAACTCTTCAACAGCGTTTCTTAGCCATTCTTCTTCATGGGCGGTTGCTTCAAGAGTTGCTTTTAACGCTGCAAGTTCTGCTGTTTTTTTTATCCATTGATGATAGGTTTTTTGTGTTTCTTGTAACAATAGGCTAGAGACACCAAAATTATCTAAGATTTTAATATGTCCTCTTTGGTCCATCAATCCAACTTGTTCATGTTGTCCTTGCATTTCGACCAAGGATTGGGCGACCTCTTTTAGGAAATTGAGACTTACGGGTTGATCGTTAATATATGCGCGCGAGCGTCCATCAGCAGAGATAATTCGTCTGATCACCAACGTTGTTTCTGAGGGATCAAAAATTTCTAACCCTTGTTCATTTAGTTGATGGTAAATGGGGTGATTTTCTGGAATTTCAAAGCAGGCTGTAACGCTTGCTTGATTGGCACCGCTGCGAATAAGGGCGGTGCTGGCACGCTCGCCCAAAGCCAATCCTAAACTATCCAATAAGATTGACTTACCTGCACCAGTTTCGCCTGTGAAAACGGTTAATCCACGATTAAAAAATAAATCGAGCTTTTCTATTAAGACAACATTACGTATTGAGAGTTGTGTTAACATTTAAACAATCTGATGCAGAATATAAACATATTATCCTCTAGAAAAGAGAGGTAAAAGATCCCCACATGCGTTTAAAGAAACCAGGTTTTTTGCTTGTTGGTTTTTCAGTTTGTGCAGAAACCAAATTATATTTCTTCAAATCGTTATAGCTGTATCGATACCATTGACTGTTGGGATAGTTATAACCTAAAACTGCAGCAGCTTTACGAGCCTGATCAGTCAGTCCAAGTTTAAGATAAATTTCTACCAATCTGTGCAAGGCCTCAGCCACATGGTTGGTGGTTTGATAATCCAAAACAACACGTTGAAAGCGCGTGATGGCAGCTTCGTAATTTTTTTGCTCTTCGTAAAAACGACCTACTAGCATCTCTTTACCTGCTAAATGGTCACGACATAAGTCGATTTTTAATTGAGCGTCACGAGCATAAGAGGTTCCAGGAAAACGATTAACAACATCACTTAGGGCGGTTAACGCTTCGATGGTACTTTGTTGATCACGAGAGACATCAGAAATACGCTCATAATAGCATAAAGCACGTAAGTAAAACGCATAAGGTGCGTCTGGGCTATTAGGATGTAATTGTAAGAAGGTTTCTAACTGTTTTGCCGCTTCTGGATATTTATTTTGAAGGTAATAAGCGTAACCCTCCATTAATTGTGAATTTGCAGTATATCCAGAATATGGAAAATTTTCTTGCAAGGTTTCAAACTGTTTGGTTGCCAGTTTATAGTGCTTTGTCTTAATCGCATCTATACCATTATTATAGAGCTGTTCTGGTGTGCTTTGTTTATAGCTAAGCTCGGAATTATCATCCAGCTTAGATTTGCTACCGCTTTTATCACTTCCGCTACATGCGACCAAGCTTGCTGCAATTAAAACAGAAAAAAAGCCGCGTGATATATGTTGTAACCTATACGAATGTAATTTTTGATTCACTGTAACCACAGTTTTGACAACTTTCTGCTCGTTAAAAATGGCCCAATACTTTAGTAAAGAAATATTTTTATAACATGTAGTCAAAGAAGTTGAAGTCTTTAATTACACAAATTTACATTTTAATTAAAAGGTGAGGTTTTTAAGCCTCTTGTTTTTGTAAATTTGGTATCATAGTTATGCTGTCAAAAGATTTTGTTTTACGGCTAATATAACGCCAACATTCTGTTTTAGCCATTAGTTTACGTAATAACATATTATTTAAAGTATGGCCTGATTTATGACCAATGAAATGACCTTGTATACGGCTGTTTACCAAGGATAAATCACCAATCGCATCTAGCATCTTGTGGCGAACAAATTCATCCCTGCGTCGCAGTCCGCTTGGATTTAAAATACTGTTATTTTCAACAACAATTGCATTGTCCAAACTTCCCCCTTTTGCCAGTCCCATTTTATGCAAGGAATCAATTTCGTCTTTAAATGCAAATGTACGACAGTTTGCTAGCTCTTTTTTGAAATTTTGAGGGGTTAATTGCATGCTAAATTGTTGCTGGCCAATGATAGATGCAGGAAAATCGATAGATAGGCTTAATGACAATCCTTTATATACAGAAGGTCTTAATTCAGCAAAGGCATCTTTATATTCAACCCGAACAGGTTCAAGTATTTTGATTGTTGAAGCAATGCTGAGCAGTGTTTGACGACCTGCAGTTTGGAGTAACTGGTCAAATTTGGCAGCAGATCCATCTAATACTGGTAATTCAGGCCCATCACATTCAATGATAATATTGTCGATTTGGTTACCAGCCAAAGCAGACATTAAATGCTCAATGGTGGCAATTTTTATTTGGGGATTGTTAGGACACGCAATAACAGTGCTAAGGGTTGTATCGATAACGTGATCGTAACGTGCTAAAATAGGGGCGTTATTCAGATCCGTTCTACGAAATAGAATTCCTGTCCCCGCAGGGGCGGGTAGTAGTTTTAGATGAATATATTGCCCAGAATGCAGCCCTATGCCACAACAACTAATAGGAGTAGAAATCGTATATCCAGGAGATACATGGGTGTGCTGAAATGGATGTGGATATATTGCTGAGTGGTGAGAGGTACTGGTGGATTTTGATAATGATTTAACCCGTATTCCATCCATAATCTCTTCTCCTATTGATAGGTGTATAATATCTAAAATATATCAGCAGTATATATATTGGTTTTTAGGACGTAATTCATGAGAATACCAGTCAAAGTTTATTGCATAGTGTTACGGTTGTTATTTCGTAACGTTAATAAAAAAGCCTCTAATGAAAACCATTAGAGGCTTTTTTATTAATTATTTTAGGTAAATCATGAAGATTTTCTTCTTAGAAAAGCTGGGATATCCAATCCTTCTTCATCTGATTTAGCCTGATCACTATTATTGTGGTTTGGTTGAGTGGAATCTCCGTTCGTTATGGAGGGTTCACTTTTGGCATATTCATTTTGTGTGGGGACTGTTGCTTTATTTCCACGAAGTGCCCCTGTTACAATACCAAATAAACTTCTTGATGGCGGAGGAGGAGTGTCATCTTGGCGATGGTGGGGATCTGAAAACAGACCAGATCGCGGTGAAGTTTTAGATACACGCTCAGGAATTGCATCTGGAGAAGGGGCACGAGGCTCATCATTTGTAGAAGAGGGTGCCGTTTCGGATACAGATGTTGCTACAGTTGACGCCGCAGTCTGAGTCGTTGCTGGTCGAGGATCTTGATAACTTATTGGATCTGGCAGCCTATGAGTCGTTGTTTCGACTGGCGCGCTGGCTTTTTTTTCAATCTCAGGAGATGGGGCTGTTTCGTGTGTTGGCTTATGATCCTCTTTTTCAGCAGGTTGTGCTGCTGTTGGTTGTTTTTCATATTGTACGGGGCTATCAATGCCAGTTGCGACAACAGAAACACGAATCTTACCTGTTAGATTCTCATCAATAGCAGAACCGAAGATAATGTTTGCATCTTCTGCAACCTCTTCTCTGATACGATTCGCTGCTTGATCGACTTCGAATAATGTCAGATCTTCGCCACCTGTAATATTAATCAACAAACCACGAGCCCCAGACATTGATGTGTCTTCTAATAAAGGATTCGATATTGCTGACTCTGCTGCACGAATGGCTCTGTTTTCGCCTTCTACTTCACCAGTACCCATCATGGCTTTACCCATTTCAGCCATAACTGTACGAATATCTGCAAAGTCTAAATTGACCAAGCCAGGGGACATCATCAGGTCAGTAACCCCTTTAACACCCATATATAATACTTCATCAGCCATCTTGAAAGCATCTTTCCAAGTGGTGTTTTCAGTGGCTGTTCGGAATAAATTTTGATTGGGAATAACAATTAAAGTATCAACGAATTGTTGTAATTCAGCAATACCAGTTTCGGCAAGGCGTGCTCTTCTAGCGCCTTCAAAGGTGAAAGGTTTTGTTACGACACCCACAGTTAATATTCCACGTTCGCGTGCCATACGCGCAATTACAGGGGCAGCACCAGTGCCAGTACCTCCGCCCATTCCTGCGGTGATAAAGACCATGTGAACGTTTTCCATGTGGCGTGCGATCTCGTCTGCTGCTTCTTCTGCTGCGGCACGACCAATATCTGGTTTAGCACCCGCACCCAGACCTTGTGTTAGGTGTGGTCCTAATTGAATACGATTGTCAGAGCGGCTTTTCATAAGCTGCTGTGCATCTGTATTGGCAACAACAAATTCTACACCTTTGAGTTGCAACAGAATCATGTTATCGACAGCATTTGTACCGCCACCACCAACACCAATTACTGTGATACGAGGGGTAAAATCAGCATAAGTCGGTTGTGGAATTGTTAAATTGAGTGTCATAGTATCCTCGAACCAGTATAGCTTCAGTATCTTAAAAATTAGATTACAATAGAAAAGCTGTTAAATTCAAAGAAAATATTTATATATGTATACGAATAAACTCAATAAGCTTTTTTAAAAACCCTTCGGATTTTTTATCTGAAAAATCTAAATCAGCTAAGGTCCGCCCATCTCCTGCTGCCCAAAATAATAGACCTGCCGCAGTAGAGAATGCTGCAGATGTTGTATTGTCATCAGGTAAACCTATGATATTATTAGGTTTTCCAAGGCGTATTTGACGATTTAAGATACGGGCGGCGAGGGGCCCCAAACCATCCAACAGAGATGCACCACCTGTTAAAATTACCCTGCCATTGGCTGCGTTACCTACGTTTGCATTATCCAGACGGTCACGAACTAGTTCCAAAGTTTCTTCAATTCTTGGACGAATTATTGAAATAACTCGTGATAGTGGTATTTTTGTCACAATTTCATAGTCGTCATCGCCTATCATTTGGATAGGAAGTTGCTGATATTCGTCATCGTATGAGTATTCAGCACTGCCCCACATCGTTTTTAACCATTCCGCTGTATCAATGGAGGTGGATAAAATTCCTGCAATATCTCTGGTAATATGGGATCCACCTATAGGAATTTGTGATGTATACAACAATTGGTTGTCACCAAAAATACCAATGGATGTTGTTCCTCCGCCCATATCGACAATGGTCGCACCTAAATCACGTTCGTCATGCGCCATTACAGCGAGGCCAGCCGCCAAAGGCGAAGAAATGATGGCCTCTATTTCCAACTCAGCTCGCATCAATACGGTTGCTAGATTTCGTAAAGCTGTTGCTGAAGTATCAATGATATGCAGGCGTGTACTTAACATTTCACACTGATGCCCTCTGGGATCTTCAACACCAGAAGTTTCATCAACATCGAAAGCCAAAGGGAGTGCATGGATAATTTCACGGCCTTCGATTTGTGCTCTTAATACGCCTTCATTTACGAGTCGATAAATATCATGATTATTAATTTCACGACCACCAATTGGCCAGTCTACATTATAGAGCTGGCTTTGCGGTTTTCCCCCAGAAAGATTAACATAAATTTTGCTTAGTCGGCGCTCTGCTGCTTCTTCTGCTTGTCCAACTGCAGATCGAATGGCGCGTTCTGCTGCTTTTAAATTAACAATTCCACCTTGTTTAACACCATGGGACCGCCGCCAACCATAACCTAAAACTTTTAGTTGACCATTAGGTTTTCCTTGGCCAATTAAGCAGGTAATTTTAGTACTTCCAATGTCCAAAACCCCGAAAACACCAGGCAACCAATCCTTTTTTGAAGGGAGATCATCGGGGGGGAAAACCTTACTTTTTTCAAGTTGCCTGGACTGGGTCAGTGCCAATGCTTTGCTATCACGGTCAGACGCATTTTTCTTTTGATTATTCTTGTTTCCAGAAATTGACTGACTCATGACTTTATCTTATCCTAAAAAAGCTGTAAGTGGCAGAATGTTGACGATAAGGCTAAGGAGAGGTTGGATTTGAATCGTCTGAATTTTGATCATCAGGATTAGATGATGGATTCATAAAATTCTTGTCTTCACGAATAATTAGTCGATCTGACAGGCGTAAATCAATATTTTTTACAGGACGATCCAAAAGTTGAATTTCTTTTTGATAACGAATTAATCTTTGTATGGCAGGGAGTTCTTGATTTTCTGGAAGTTCTATAACCGTTCCATTTTTTAAATTAAGGTTCCAACGGCGATTCCCAACCCGAACGGCAGCAACCAATCGTTTTTTGACCTCGGGCTGTGCTGATAAAATATCAATTAATTCTGCTGCTGTCGTATTGGCACCGTATCCAACAACCAAAGGCAATTTCAAAAAAGCTTGTCCATCTTTACCACTCATGCCGTGATCATTAACGATATTTCCTTTGCGATCAATAAGCATAAATTTTCCTTTATGCTGCCATACAGCAAAGGGTCTACGTTCTGTAATGTGGATAATAATCGTGTTTGGCAGCTGTCGTTTTAATAAGGCTGTTTCAACGAAGGGAAGGTCGTTTAGTCTGCGTTGTGCATCTTGAACAGAAAAATTAAAAATCGAATCCCCAATTTTAATGCCTAACGCCTTTTTTATATCGTCCTCTGGGGTTAGATCACATCCTGTAATGATGATCTTACTAATTTTCATAGGCACAATATTTGCTAATTTTTCCTGTATGACAGCATAATGTTGATCTGCTGCGATACGAAAAATTAGCCATCCACCACCTATAAATAATCCAATAATAAGGATCAAAAAGAAAAAAGGACGCAAAAGCCGTTTTGAACGACGGAATGCAATTTTACTTTTTGAAGGTCGATCATTTTGGTATTCAGGACGTTTATTTAGGCTCGACATGATGCTTTTTCCACCAGCCACGCACAAAGTTCAGGATAAGAGATATTACAAAAATTTGCCTGTTCTGGTAATAAAGAGGTCTGTGTCATGCCAGGTTGTGTGTTTACTTCAAGAATATATAATTTTCCAGGCTGCTCTTTGCTTTCATTTGTAATATCGTACCTAAAATCTGTTCTGGAAGTTGGGAAACATCCTAAAATATGATGGGCTTTTTGAGCGTAAAGCAGTGCATCTTTGAATGCTTGTGGATGAATTTGTGCGGGCAAGACATGATTAGATTCCCCAACAGTGTATTTTGCATCATAATCATAAAAAATATGTGCTGCGGAAGAAATATCAGTAACTGTTAAGGCTTTATCATCCATGACGCTGACTGTTAATTCCTTTCCAGGAATAAATTCTTCAATCAACATCTCTGGACCGAAATTCCATTTTTCACTAATGGTTTTACGTTTTTCTTGACGGGCGGCATCATCATGTTCGGTAACGATATAAACCCCAACCGATGATCCTTCTTGAACAGGTTTTACAACATAGGGGGGGGGGAGAGGATCATAATCTATCAAATCTTTTGCTGGGATAACTTTGCCTTTTGCGACGGGCAGGCCTGCTTCTGATAATAAAGTACGGGTTATCTTTTTATTCATCGCAATGGCAGAGGCACATATATTACAATGGGTATAGGGAATATTCATCCATTCCAATACACCTTGTATTGCACCATCCTCTCCAAAACGCCCATGCAGTGCGTTAAATACGACGTCAGGGCGATGATTTTCCAAGAAGCGAACGATTTCTCCTAAATCATCGTTGGCAACAAGATCAGTGACGGTGTAGCCAGCTTGACGTAAGGCATCAATGACATTACGACCACTGGCTAAGCTGACTTCACGTTCTGAAGAGATTCCACCACGGATAACGGTTACATGTTTTGCAGGCATGGTTTTATTCTTTCTTACTTGGTGATGGGGAACCAATACGTTTAATTTCCCAGATCAGTTCTATACCAAACGTATCAAAAACACGACGTTTAACGGTTTCCCCTAGATTTTCAATATCTGTGGCAGTGGCTGACCCTGTATTAATTAAAAAATTACAGTGTTTTTCACTGACCTGCGCGCCACCAAGGGTTAACCCTCTGGCTCCTACCATATCAATTAATTGCCAAGCTTTGTGGGTGGAAACGGAAGGGTCTGGATTACGAAAAGTAGATCCCCCCGTTCGCGAATGTATTGGTTGTGAATCTTCACGTTGTTTTTTAATCGCAGCCATAGTTTGACTGATTGTATTTTTATCCGCAGGAATACCTTGCAATCGGGCTTTGGTAACGATGGCATCATGGGGTAGGGAGGAATGTCGATAACTTAACCCCAGTTCGCTGACCGATAGTCGTTTAATTTTTCCATCTCGGGTTATGATTTCAACCCAGTCTATGATTGTAGCCATTTCTGAACCATGTGCGCCTGCATTCATTTTAACAGCACCACCAATAGAACCAGGAATACCGACAAGAAATTCTAAACCTGTTATACCAGCAACGGCCGCGTGTTCCGCAACTGTAGTATCTAAACAGGCCGCACCAACAATTAATCCGTTTTGATCTTGGATAACCTGATTAAATCCTTTTCTTAATTGAAAGGTGATACCAGAGATACCTCCATCACGAATTAACAGATTAGACGTTGCCCCTAAAGTTGTGATGGGCCATTCCAAAGGAAGTTGTTGCAAAATATAGGCAAGGTCTTCATCATCAGCAGGATTAATTAAAATTTCAGCGTTGCCGCCTACTCTGAACCAGCTTCTGGTATGTAAGGGAACATTAAAATTTATTTTGCCTTTAAGATTTGGCAATAAATTTGTGATTGCTTCTGCGGTAAAAAGACCTGGTTGCATAATATTATCTTTTTAACCCCTCTTTTTGTAGTTTTTGTAATTGTTCTGGTAATGCATGCGCCCATTGTGTAATTGAGCCTGCACCCAAGCAAATAACGAAATCGCCAGGTTCTGCAATGGCATTGATCATTTCCGCTAATTGATCAGGATGTGGCAAGGCCACAACCGATTGGTGGCCGTGGGCTCGTAGGCCTTCGATTAATGTGTCTCGGTTAAAATCTGGAATGGGATCTTCCCCCGCAGCATATACGTCGGCAACAATAACAGTGCTGGCATCATTCATACACGAACAAAATTCTGCAAATAAATCACGAAGACGGGTATAGCGGTGGGGTTGCACAACAGCAATAACATTATTAGATGTTGCTTGTCGTGCTGCTTTTAGAACAGCCGAAATTTCAACAGGATGATGACCATAATCATCAATAATACTGATTTTTCCAACTTCACCGACACGTGTAAAACGACGTTGTACCCCTTTAAACGCAGCAAAGGCAGAACGTATATTATCTTCGTTAATATCCATTTCCAATGCCACGGCAATAGCAGCCAATGCATTTTGAATATTGTGATGTCCCAACATGGGTAGCCGGAAAGGGCCGATACGGCGATGAACCTTCTTGTGACGATTGGTTATGACAACATCAAAAGTTGTTCCCAATTTATCAGTTATGACTTTGTCAGCACGAATATCGGCCTGGGGTGAAAATCCATAGGTAATTAATCGACGATCGGAAAGATTAGGCAACATCTTTTGTACGCCAGGGTGGTCAATACATAAAACAGCAAAGCCATAAAAGGGGATATTTGAAACGAACTGATGATATGCTTTTTCCATCGCCTCTGGTGTGCCCCAGTGATCCATATGTTCAGGATCCATATTGGTAACAATAGCAATAACGACAGGTAAGTGTAAAAAAGAGCCATCACTTTCATCTGCTTCGACAACCATCCAATCCCCAGAGCCCATACGGGTGTTGGTGCCATAAGCCTCGATAATCCCGCCATTAATTACTGTGGGATCTAGTTTTGCATATTCTAATAGCGTGGCAATTAAACTGGTTGTTGTTGTTTTTCCATGTGTTCCGCCAACCGCAATTGACCATCGCAGACGCATCAGTTCAGCCAACATTTCAGCTCGACGAACAACTGGGATAAAACGTGCGCGGGCAGCTGTAATTTCAGGATTATCTTTTTTAATAGCAGAGGAGATCACCACCACTTGAGATTGACCCAGATTATCAGCATCATGACCAATATGAACCATAATTCCCAACTTACGTAGGCGCAGAACATTGGCATTTTCTGCAACGTCGGATCCCTGAACACTATAGCCAAGATAGTGTAATGCCTCGGCAATACCGGACATGCCAATACCACCTATACCAACAAAATGAATGGTGCCAATGGAAAGGGGGAGGGATCTCATAATGTTATTCTTTCTTAATCAAAGGGGCAAAGTTTGTTTATATTAATGAATATAAGATTCGATCAAATCCGCCAAATCTTTTGCTGCATTGGGATATGCTAGTTTATGGGATGCGGCTGCATGAGCCAGACGATCTGGATTGGTTAGAAGATCAGATAATAATGATGTCAACGTTGAAATGGACAGGTCACTTTGTTTGATAACCCATGCTGCGCCTTCTTTGGCCAATGCCAAAGCATTGTAATCTTGTTCTTTATTGGCAGCATAGGGATATGGCACTAAAATAGCAGGTCTTCCCGCCAAAGCCAATTCAGAGACAGAAGATCCCCCTGCGCGTCCAATGACCAGATGTGCCTTTTTCAATAGATCTGCAACATTTGTTAAAAAGGGTGCCAAGGTTGCTTGAATGTTGGCTTGTTTATAGAATTGTTCTACGCGTTCGATATCTTCCTTACGGACTTGCTGTGTAATGCGTAAACGTTGTTTGATTTCGGCGGGTAAGTTGCTTAAGGTTTGAGGCACAACTTCACTAAAAATAGCAGCCCCAAGAGATCCCCCCCAAATTAATAATGAAATTTCATTTTCAGGTGTCGTGTAGGATGAAGGATATAGTGTGGTAATATCAGGGCGAACGGGTAAGCCTGTAATTTGGGTGGGAATATTGTTTGGAACACCGATAACTTCTGGGAATGATGTTGCTATGGTTGTTGCAAAGCGAGCCAGCATGGCATTTGCCTTGCCAATAACTGCATTCCCTTCATGCAACAAGATTTTTGGTCGTTTCGATTTTGATATTAAACGGGCAGCAACCAGAGGGGGGATTGAAGGATAGCCACCAAAACCGATGATCGCTGCTACTGGATTTTTTCTTAAAATTGTATGTGCTTGGGCAATGCCTTTTATTAATTCAAAACTATTGAAAATTTTTTGAGTAAAAGATTTTTTTGCAATACCAGCCCCATCCACAATAAATTGTTGAACGTCATGCCATTCTGCCAGCTGTGGATCTTCAACGCGTTTGTCAGTCATAAATAAAATGGGGTAATGACGGTCACGTAATTGCATAGCCAATGCTTTGGCTGGGAAAAAATGCCCACCTGTACCGCCTGCTACGATTGCTATTTTTGGTTTTGTCATCGCATTAAATTTCTTTTACTGAAAGGTTGATTGTTTTTTTTGAAAAAATTGGGGGGTTCTATACGACGTCGAGTAAGTGCTAAAACCATACCAATGGTCAACGCAATGGAAATTGCTGAAGAACCGCCATAAGAAATAAAAGGAAGAGTCATGCCTTTGGTTGGAATCAGATGTAAGGTTGATCCCATATTGATAAATGCTTGCAGTCCAAATCCTGTAATTAGCCCCGATGTTGCTAAAATAATAAAGGGATCATCTTCTTTGATCATTTTTAATAGCGTTCTGGCTACCATAAAACAAAAAATAAAAATAATGACTAAACAAACAACCATACCATATTCTTCACCAGCAACAGCAAATACAAAGTCAGCATGCGCATCAGGCAATAGGTCTTTGACGCGTCCTTCCCCCGGTCCACGTCCCCATAATCCTCCATTTCCAAATGCGCGCAGAGCTGTATCAATTTGATAATGATCCCCAACATTTGGGTGGATAAAACGCTCAACTCGGGATCGCACATGGGGTAAAACCGTATAAGCCCCAATAAAGGCTGCAATCATCCCGCCAAAGGCTGAAAAGACCCAAAACATATTTAACCCATTAATGAAAAGTTGCGTTAGCAATACCGCAGTAATAACAGCCAACATTCCAATATCAGGTTGAGACTTCAACAACATCAATATAACAGCATAAAACCCAAACGCAATCAGCATTCCTGGGACGCAAAAACGTCTATGCCATTGGGTAAGTAACCATGCTGTTAAGATCGCAAAACAAGGTTTTAAAAATTCGGAAGGTTGTACAGACATAATTGGCAACGCAATCCATCGTCTTGCCCCTTTAATGTCCATACCGTGAACAAGGGTATATGCCGTCGCAAGAATAGCAATAAAACTGCCGATAATGCCTAGCTTTTTTATTCCATCAACAGAAATCATGGAAATAATTAAAATGACTAGGGCTGCAATACTTAAAAACATAACTTGTTTAAAAATAAAGACATCGCGCGAGGCACCAATTCTTTGGGCAACTGCGGGACTCGCAGCCATCATTAAAATATATCCAAAACCAATCAGCAATCCAACAGATCCTAATGTCCAATGGTCAATATTGCGCCACCAACGGGCAAGCAATGAATTGTCAGAGCGGGAAACACCAGCCATCGTTTGTAACCTTAATTTTTTTGGGTATGTTTTACGGATAAAGCAAGTTGTTGAACTAGCTGTGCAAAATGATCTCCTCGTTCTTCAAAACTATTATACTGATCAAAACTGGCACACGCTGGGGATAATAGTACGGTATGAATATGACGTTGTTGTGCAAATGTGAATGCTTCTGGCACAGCATGTTCCAATGTTTCTACGATTTTATAAGGAACGTTATGTTTTTGTAAAGTGTGCGCCAGGGTTGGGGCATCTTGGCCGATCAATAATGCAAGCTTAATTCGCGGAAAATAGGGAACCAGATCTTCAATGCCGTTGGTTTTTGCCATTCCCCCTGCGATCCAAACCAATTCACTATAACAGGCTAATGCTTTTGAGGCAGCATCGGCGTTGGTTGCTTTGCTATCGTTAACAAAGGTGATTTCATTTAATGTTGCAATGGGGCGTTGACGATGTGCCAATCCTTGATAAGTATTTAACCCTTGTTGAATTTTAGAACGATCAACACCTAAAGCCAAGGCCATCGTCACGGCCGCTGCTGCATTTTGGGCATTATGATCACCTGGCAGCAAGGGCGCCAAGCCTAAATCAGCAAGTATTCCCTCATAATCTTGTAAAATACCATCTTTAACCCAAACATTGGCTGTTTTATAACTTCCTGCAATGGTTTTGATGGTAACAGAATGATTTGTTTTTAAATGTTGGATGATATTGGTGCAATGATCGTCTTCGATACCGATAACGGCCAAGTTATCAAGCGACTGACGATCAAAGATATGCAATTTTGCGTCAATATATCCGTTCATATCCCCGTGGCGTTCCAAGTGGTCTGGGGTTAAATTTAAAAGACATGCGATGGTTGCGGCAAAGCTGGGCAAGCGTTCCAACATATAAGATGACATCTCTAATACATAGACGCCATCATTGCCTAAAAATGGCAAAGATAAAGCCGCAGGGCCTAAATTCCCCCCTGCAACGGCTGGAATACCAGCGTGGTCTAATAAATGGGTCAGTAAAACAGTTGTTGTTGATTTTCCATTTGTTCCAGTAATTGCAACAAAGCGTGCCGTTGATCCTGACTTTTTAACGGCCCGATAAAGAAGTTCAGCGTCAGATAAGATTGGAATATTCTGGTCAATTGCCATTTGTGCCACGGGATGTGGTTTAGGCAAGTGGTGAGGGATACCTGGCGATAAAACCAAGGCATTAAATCCCTGTAATGTTGTCAAAGGGGACAGGTATTGTTGCAGTTGGGGTGAAATTTCACATCGTTTTTTTTCCTGATCGTCCCATAGTTGGATTTCTGCCCCCATTGCAAGCAAACGCTGGGCTGCGGCAATACCATTTTTGCCAAGCCCCAAAATCGCATAACGATGATCTTGAAATAAAGTAGGTGAGAAATCCATTTTAACGTAACTTTAATGTGGCAAGGCCAATAAGGCCAAGAATAATAGAAATAATCCAAAAACGAACAACAATCTTAGACTCTGCCCACCCTTTTTTTTCAAAATGGTGATGCAAAGGAGCCATTAAAAAAACACGGGTTTTTGTGCGTTTATACCAAGCCACCTGGATAATAACGGATAAGGTTTCAATAACAAATAGACCACCGACAATACACAAGACTAATTCATGTTTAACCGCAACAGCAACGCAGCCCAATGCACCACCAAGAGCCAAGGATCCTGTATCCCCCATAAAAACAGAGGCTGGGGGAGCATTAAACCATAAAAATCCTAAACCAGCACCAATAACAGCAGCACAAAAAATTCCCAACTCTCCGGTTTGAGGCACAAAATGTAGTTGTAGATATTCGGCAAAAACTGCATTTCCAACAATATAGGAAATAAGGGCAAAGACTAAAAATGCAATTACCACTGGGACAATGGCCAAACCATCTAAACCATCTGTAAAATTAACGGCATTTCCAAAACCTGCAATGACAACCATACCAAAAATAGGAAAAAAATATCCAAGAGGAATTAAAACCGTTTTAAAAAAAGGAAGAGCCAGCATATTTTGTAAATTGTCGGTGGGGGTAATTGGCATTAATTGTTGTAATAAAAAGGCTGCAACAAGAGAAATTAAGAATTCTCCGCCTAATCGGGTGCGTTTGGACAGGCCATCACTATTACGTTTGGCTAATTTTTGGTAATCATCAAAAAATCCAATTAAACCAAATCCCAAAGTTACTAAAAGAACAATCCAGATAAATCCATTGGTCCAATCGGACCATAATAACGTTGCAACCGTTAAGGTGAATAATATCATGACCCCACCCATGGTTGGGGTTCCTGCTTTTTCTTTGATATGACGTTCTGGACCTAAGGCACGGATAGGTTGGCCATCACGCTGAATTTTGTGCAGTTTGGCAATGATATAAGGGCCCAGCCATAAGCTAAGAAAAAAAGCGGTAAAACATGCCGCCCCTGCACGAAAGGTAATATAGCGAAAGAGATTTAATAAGGGTTTATACTCCAACCCATGATGCATAATTAGATCATAAAGCATCAATTTTTCCTTATAGCTGGGGCTGTTAATGCGGTAACAATAATATTCATACGCATGCTGTTACTGCCTTTAATTAACAACGTATCATTATCTTGTAATATTGGTTTGATAAAAGGGATCAGTTCTTGAGCGCTAGCACACCAATGTCCTTTCATAGATTGTGGAAGCTGTTCAAATACAATGTTCATCATTGCACCGCAACCAAAAACCAGATCAGTATTTTCTAATAAATCAGGCAATAAAGATAAATGTTCTTGTTTGCTATGTTCTGCTAACTCTAAAATATCTCCTAGAATGGCAATTTTGCGTTTTGGTGCAAGAAGATTAAGTGTTTTCAACGCTGTTTTGACTGAAAGTGTTGAAGCATTATAAGTTTCATCTAAAACAATCCCTTTTTGAGGAAATAACGGCAGGATTTGCCCTCGACCCTTCCCTGTTTTGAAAGTTGCCAGTGCCGCAGAAACATTGTGCAACTCTAAATTAAGTGCATTGGCTGCACCAACAACCAAAGCGGCATTTCTGACCAAATGTTCACCAGGTGAGGATAAGAGAAATGAAATCGTATGGTGGTTTATACGAAGAACAAATTTGGATTGGTTTGCACGAAGATCAATACAATCAATTTGGATATCAGCTGTGCTTGATGTTCCTATTGTTTGCAGGTGTGCTTGATATTGCTGTGCCGTTTCCTTAAAAATTTGTAATCCATAGATATGTTCAGGTAATAAAACAGTGTTATTTGGGGACAGTGCGGTAATAATCTGGCTTTTTTCAATGGCAATAGCTTCCAAACTTTTCATAAACCCTAAGTGAGAGGACGCTACTTCCGTGACGATTGCAATATCAGGTTTCGCCAAGGCGGCTAGGGGGGCAATTTCACCACTATGGTTCATCCCAATTTCGCAAACACAAAAATCATAATGTTCAGGAAGACGGGCCAAAGTTAACGGAACCCCTAAATGATTGTTGTGTGAGCCTGCTGCGGCATGCACGGTACCAAAGGTGGCCAAGGTTGATTTCAACATTTCCTTGGTGGTAGTTTTTCCAACGCTGCCAGTAACAGCAATGGTTTTGCCACGAAAACGTGAACGTCCATAACGCCCCATATCCGTCAGGGCTTTAAAGGTATCATCAACATATAATAGGGGGGCGTTGCTTTCCAAATCTGTAATTTTTTTACTGACAATGGCACAGGCTGCTCCAGCTTGTAAGGCTTTGCTAACATAGTCGTGTCCGTCATTTTTATCCCCAGTAATGGCGATAAAAATATCATCTTTTTGCAGGGTACGGGTATCAATGGAAATCCCTTTACCAACGGATGTAAACGGGATAGAAAACGTTCCGCCTGTTGCTTTAACTAAGTCATCTTTAGTCCATAAAACGCTCATAAAAGACCTGCATGTTTTTGAATGATAGAAACATCATCGAAAGGATAGGTTACATCACCAATAATTTGGCCCTGTTCGTGTCCTTTGCCTGCGACCACTAAAATATCTCCTTTTTGTAACATTTTGAGTGTTTGAGCAATGGCACTTTCACGTCCAGCAATTTCGATAGCAGTTGTACATCCCATTTTGATGGTTTGACGAATTTGACTGGGATCTTCCGAACGGGGATTATCATCAGTGATAATCAGGTGATCTGCATACTTAGCAGCTTCTTGCGCCATAAGGGGACGTTTCCCTGTATCTCTATCCCCTCCAGCCCCAAATATAACATATAGTTCGTTATGGGTATGTGGACGCAAGGATTGTAAAAGATGTGCCAAGGCATCGGGGGTATGTGCATAATCAACATAAACTGCAGCCCCATTAGATAGGACCGCTGCTTGTTCCATACGTCCTCTGACTCCTTTTAAAGCGGGAAGCAAAGGTATAAGTCGATCAATATCTTTTGTATCCTTGGCAACTAATGCCAAAGCCAGTAAAATATTATCGACTTGATATCGCCCTAGCAAAGGTATGGTTGCAGAGTAAAGATGATGATCTTCGGTTTGAATTTGTATAGCTTGTCCTTCTGGTAAAGGACTGACAGAAAGAAGTTTTAAGAAAGAGCCTTGTTTCCCGACTAATCGCAATTTTTGATGACGCTGAGTAATGGCATCTATAACTTTTTGCAAAATATTGGGATTGATATCCGCATTAACCCCAGCAATTGCTTGTGTGGGTAATATTTCAGTAAATAATCGTAATTTTGCTTGTAAATAATGTTCAAAATCACCGTGATAATCCAAATGATCACGCGTCAGGTTGGTAAAACCAGCGGCTTGAAGAGGAATACCATCTAGGCGATATTGCGCCAACCCGTGCGAAGATGCCTCCATTACAACATGTTGGACATGATATTGTGTTAAATCTGATAAAATATGGTGCAGACTGATTGTATCAGGTGTCGTTAATACAGGCCCTGTATACTGATATGCCGTATTGCTAATAACCCCTAATGTTCCGATGCTGGCAACATTTAAATGTTGCAACGTCCACAACTGTCTAACGAAATCAGCAGTGCTTGTTTTGCCGTTTGTACCAGTAATAGCGATTTGATGGTCAGGATGATTGGTAAAGAAAGCTGCTGCCATTATGGCCAAAGCATGTCTGGGATTATCACAATAAATAGGTAAACAATGGTCATTTTCGGGGAAAGGTGTCCCTGTAGTGACTAAAACTGCCCTAGCTCCAAGCTTAATAGCGGTCTGGATATATTGGGCACCGTCAGTTTTGGTTCCCGGCAAAGCAGCAAATAAAAATCCAGGTTGAACGTGACGGCTATCTAATGTTATTCCCGTGATTAGGTGGTCTTGGGATACAAGGGGTAAATTGGCCCGTTGTAACAAACTGTTAAGAGACGTCATGTAAATAACCTTATTGAATTTTGGCTGAGGCAGCTTTGATGGACCGTTTTTGTTTTGTTTTTTCTTTATTTGCTGTTTGTTTTTGACGATTCAAACGCGGATCCCCAGGATCATTTCCCGGCCCCAATGCCCTAACCCCTTTTGGAACAGGGGGGCGCAGTGGAATAGCCATTTTAGCATCTATGGCTGCTGCATCTTTCAAATTTGGAAAGATATTCAGCATAGGACCAATGCGAGCGATAATTTTTGCAACGGTAGGCGCTGCATTCCATCCTGCTGTTGTCCAGCCATGGGTTGCTGGGGTGGGTTTTGGGCTGTCCAGCATGACATATACGGCATATTTTGGATCGTTCATGGGAAATACAGCCGTAAACGCAGAAACGTTGACGTGTTTTAAATACCCCCCAGTTTTACTGACTTTTTCACTGGTTCCAGTTTTACCACCAACAAAATAGCCTGGGACTTCTGCGTTTTTGCCAGTACCTTTGGTAACGTCTAAACGTAAAATCTTTCTTAATATTGCAGAAATTTCTGGGGAAATGACTCTTTCCCCCTTTGGTGTCGGTTTGACTGAATTTGCATTAACCGTGTCGGCATCTAGAGAAGAATTGTTGCTGATATCTTGTAATGATAATAGTGTTGGTTTAATTAAAATCCCTCCATTAACGGTTGCCGCTGTTCCTCTTACGATAGCCAGTGGGGATTCAGCAATACCGTGACCAAAAGCAATCGTCATTACGGTTGAAATACCCCAATTTTTTGCCGAAGGTGCTAGGGGTCTGCCTGCCTCTGGTAATTCGACGGGCACACGGGACAGGAATCCCATTCTGGCCATCCATTCCCTTTGTCTTTCTGCCCCAACATCTAGGGCAATATGCGCGGATGCAGGGTTTGAAGAATAAGCCATTACTTCTGGCACGCTAAGATAGGGAGGGAAACGATCTGTTTTCATATCTTTAATCGTAAAACGCCCAACCCGGATAGGGGCGGTCGCAAAGCGATCCCAGATATGGATAACCCTGTTTTCAAGAGCCATGGCAACATTTTGCAATTTAAAGGTCGATCCTGGCTCGTACATGCCGTTGGTGGCACGGTTAAACCGAAAATCAGGCGGGGCTTTGCTAAAATTATTGGCATCATAATCTGGTAGGCTAATCATGGCAATAATTTCACCAGTGTGAACATCCATAACAATACCGCAGGCTGCCTCTGCTTGGAATAGCTGTTTTGCGGCTTGCACTTCTTCTTGAACCGCGGTCTGAACATGGGTATCTAAAGATAATCGCAGTGGATGGCGCGTTTCCATCAAGCGCTTGTCAAAATATTTCTCTATTCCAGCGATGCCGTGATCATCGATGTCAACGCTGCCCATAATATGGGCAGCAAGCCGTCCCAAGGGATAATGCCTTCGTTCGCCAGCTTCGAAATATAAACCAGGAATTCCTAGGTTATTGATAGCCACCTCTTGTTGAGGGGAAATATCGCGTGCTATATATACAAATTGCTTTTTTGACGATAATCGTTGAATAGTAACAGCCAAATCAAGTTTGGGTAAGATGGTTTTCAGTTTATTAGCAACATCTGTTGGATCAATAATTTCTAATGGATTGGCATAAACCTGAGCAACAGGCAAAGAGATAGCCAATATTTGACCATTACGATCAATAATTGAAGCACGTTTGATTTGAGGCAAAGAAAAATCACCCGCCATTGTTCCTTTGGGATCACTTTTGGGGATTGGGGGTACTTGTGGGGCAATTTGTTGCTTTTGCGGGGAGAGGGGCATAAGAATTGTTGCAAAGGTCAATTTTAATGCCACAGCACTGTAAATAAAACAAAATGCGCACGAGGTTATCAATAAACGCGTACGGGTCTTATCGGCTTTATTGTAATTTTTCTTCTTTTTCTTAATCGTACTTTTGGTATTGCGGACGTCTATAGATGCGTCTTGTTCTTGGCCTTGTGGGGCATTTTGGTTTAAATCATCCCTGTACTTCATTGTTTCTTATATTGCTTTATGAAATGTAATTACTGGGTAAACGGAACAGGGGCTGGTAAGGCTTCATCAGAATTATTACTTAAAGCTGATTCAGAATAGGATTTTTTAGGTTCATAACGGGCCATACGAATAGAAGGACGATCTTTAGATGGATTAACTGCAACCTTGTGGGTTAATTTAGAAGTTTCCTTTTTATTATTAACTTTAACAATACCATCCTCTTTATTATCAGAAGCATTCGCAACAACTACTGGTTTTTGATGTACAGGTTTGTTGTTTTTAGTGACGTCTTTCATACGCGAAAATGTATTTCCGTTTTGAATATTATATGCAACATTTTCAATATGGTTTTGTTTCGAAGCCTCAGGTTTTTTAGGTTCTTTAGCTTGTTCGTTATCGTTGCTTACCTGAGCGACTTGTACTTTTTTACGAGGTTGTTTTACAGGTGTTGTAACAGCAGTAGTGCTGACAGGGTTTGTTACTTGGGCGATTACGTTTTTCTTAACTTTTTTAGGTTCTGCCGGTTTGGGGGTAGGTTGATCCGTGACTTTATCCACAACTGCAGAAGCAACCAAAGAGGGGTTTTGATTATTTGGAGTGATCAAAATTGGTGGTTCACCCTTATGCACAGAGGGAATAGTTTGACCATGGCTTGCAGCGACGGCTTGGGTCAATTGTTCCCGTGTTGAATCTTCGCTTTGATCTTTTTGAATATCAATCGGTGGTAGATATTTTGTTGCAGATGCCATTTGGACAAATTGATTGGGTTGTAAAGGGCGAAGTGTTGGCATGAATTTATTTGATAAATCTTTTAACCGATCAGGTTGATTCAACAACGTCCATTCTGTACGTAACACAGCTGTTCGAGCTTTGATTTTTTGCGTATCGTATACAATTTTGGCAATTTGATGGTCAAGCATCGTAGTTTTATGTTTTTGTGTATACAAAACCATGCCTGATATGCCAGCAAAAATAGCACAAAACAAAGTAAATGGACGGATCATCATCGGGACAAGTTCCTTTATTCAGATCGTGAGCAACGTTTAATCGCTCTTAATCGGGCGCTACGTGAGCGGGGATTTACAGTGCATTCTTCATCGCTTGGGCGTTGTGGTTTGACAGTTAGCAACTGAAAATCGATTTTATGCTCAATATTAGATAAAGACAGAGGGGAATGCCGAGAAGGCATAGCAACGCGTCCTGCTGCTTTATTCATGATTTCTTTGGCAATTCTGTCTTCTAAAGAATGAAAAGATACAACAATTAATTTGCCGTTCGGATTTAACAAAGTTAACGCATCTTGAAGTGCAACATGAATTTGCTCTAATTCATTATTAACAGCAATTCTTAATCCTTGAAAAGAACGAGTTGCTGGATTAATTCCACTTTTGTCTGTTGGAATTGTTTTTTTAATTAAATTGACCAATTCTTGAGTGGTTCGAAAAGGGGTCTCTGCGCGTTGTTTAACAATGGCTTTGGCAATACGACGGGAAAAGCGTTCTTCTCCATAGTGCCATAAGATATCTGCAATTTCTGTTTCTGATAAAGTATTAACCAAATCAGCTGCTGTTTTGCCGTGGCGGCTCATACGCATATCTAATGGCCCATCAAATCGAAATGAAAAGCCACGTTCGGCTTGATCTAGTTGAAAGGATGATACTCCTAAATCCAGAACAATCCCATCGCAAGATGCAATTCCTTGACGATGGAGCAAAGATTTCATGTGTGCAAATTCCCCTTCAATTAAGTGAAGGGAAGGATATTCTTTGCGGATTTCTTGACCTCTCAAAATAGCGTCTGGATCACGATCAATAGCCCAAACTTGACAATCAGCTTTTGATAAAATGGCTTTGCTATATCCCCCAGCTCCAAAAGTTGCATCTAAATATACGCCACCTGGTTGAGGATCTAGATATGTCATCACTTCGCCCAGCATCACTGAGAAATGACCTTGGTTCATGGAGGAGGCAAAATGATTCATGGTTGCTCTCTTCTCGTTTTGATAGGCGGAATAGACAAAGGCGTTTTTTGTAAATTTTGACGTGCGGATTTGCATCGTTCAAGCGCAGCTGATGGTTCCCAGATTTGAAAGATTGTTCCTAACCCCATAAAAGTAACCGTATCGGTCAGGTTCGCATGTTCTTTTAAATGATCAGGCAATAAAATTCGACCCTCTTTATCAGGTTCAATAGGCCATGCCTCGGCATATAGCGTGGTTGCGATATCGCCATGCTCCTCAGAGAAGACGTCCATTGTATCTAATGAATTTGTCAGTTCAGAAAAAATTTCGTAAGGCCACCCTTCGATACAAGCCATTTTATGAGAAGGGCGGAAAATAAGGGGATGGTTTTCCTTGGCTTGTCTTTGGCGTAATGCCGAACGAAAGCTGGCAGGAACAGAGACTCTTCCTTTTACATCAAGACGATTTTGATGTGTGCCAAGGAATAAACTCATTATTGCAATGCCCTTTACCACCAATAAGAACGACAAAATTATAATTTAGAAGATACAGCATGGATTTTATGAAGATCACTATGTGCATTTATGGGATAACATGGGTAAACATGGGAGGTCAAACATTAGAATATAAAAATTGTTATATTTTCAGTATGTTTTGCATAAAAGTTACGATGATTTGTTAACAACTGGGGGCGTTGTTAATGAATTCACAAGGAAAACAACATTTATTTATGGTTGATTATATACATGCATGAAAATTAATAGGGTCAGATAGCCTGTAAGCCGGGTTCTGTTCTTGAATATAAAAACAAGTGATGATCATTCATCTTGAATACGATTCGCATCGTATTTCATGCAACCAACCCGGATAACGAGATGGAAGCTCTCTGATTTCCAAAGAAATCGGTTATCCCTATTAGGTTTTGCTCCTGGTGGGGTTTACCATGCCATTCTTGTTACCAAGAATGCGGTGCGCTCTTACCGCACCGTTTCACCCTTACTTGTATTTATTTGAAACCAAATAAATCCGACAAGCGGTTTGTTTTCTGTGGCACTTTCCCTAAGGTCGCCCTCGCCAGTCGTTAACTGGCACCATCTTTCCATGGAGCCCGGACTTTCCTCCATTGTCTTGAATGAACAAGAGCAACAGCGATCATCTGGCTATCTGACAGGGATAAAGGTGCTTTTTTTATATAAAAAGTCAAGGGGAAAAGGTTTATTATCAGGATATTTTTGTAAATTAAGTCCCATAATATCCTGATAGGATGAACAATTGGATCTAAAATTTCTCATTTACGCAATAAGCGCAGGCTGTTGGTTATGACCAGCATACTGGCCCCAACATCAGCAAACACAGCCATCCACATAGTGCCCAGACCTGCAAGGGTTAATCCTAAGAAAATAGCCTTGATACATAATGCAACGGTAATGTTTTGAACAAGAATGGCATATGTTTGTTTAGATAAAATAATAAATTCGGGTATCTTGCGTAAATCATCGTCCATTAAGGCAACATCCGCTGTTTCGATAGCTGTATCTGTTCCCATTGCACCCATTGCAAATCCTATATTAGACAATGCAATGGCAGGGGCATCATTAATACCATCGCCAACCATTCCCGTAATCCCTTGTTGTGAATATTTTTTTATCGCATTCAATTTATCATCTGGTAATTGATTTCCATAGGCTTCGTCAATTCCAACCTGTTGTGCTATTGCGTTGGCTGTGTGGGTATTATCACCTGTTAGCATAATTGTTTTTACACCAAGTGTATGTAGTTTTTTGATGGCCTCGCGACTGGTATTTTTAACGGTATCCGAAACTGCAAATAATCCTAAAATATGATGACCATCACTTAAAATCACGACGGTTTTACCATCTTTTTCCAATGCTTGTACTTTGTCATGAATAGGTTGAGGGCATTGAGTTATTTCGTTAATTAGGCGTAAATTGCCCAACCAATAAGGTTTATTTTGAATATTGCCTTTGATTCCTAATCCAATAAGAGCTTCAAATGCATCAACTGTATATTGATGGATATGAGGGGATGCAGCTGTAATGGCTTGGGAAACAGGATGATCGGAATAGGCAGCAAGACTGACAGCTATGGATTGAATTGCTTCTTGATCATTATCCCCATAAATCTCCATATCCGTTTGAACAGGTTTGCCATGGGTAATGGTTCCAGTTTTATCCAAGGCCAGCCATTTTATTTTGCGACCAAGTTCAAGGTAAATTCCCCCCTTAATTAAAACCCCACGTCGTGCAGCAGTTGTCAGTCCACTAACAATTGTAATGGGGGTTGAAATAACAAGAGCACAAGGACACGCAATGACCAAGATAACCAGTGCTTTGTAAATCCATTCATACCAACTAGCTACTGTAAATAAAGGTGGAATAATCGCGATTGCTAGGGCAATAAAAAATACAGTTGGTGTATAGATCCGTGCAAATTGGTCAACAAAACGTTGTGTAGAGGCTTTGGCATTTTGTGCCTCTTCAACAACGTGAATAATACGGGCCAATGTGGTATCGTTTGCCGTGGCTGTAACACGATATTCAAAAGAACCTGATTCATTAATGGTTCCTGCAAATACAATATCGCCGACTGTTTTATCGACAGGTAAACTTTCACCTGTAATGGGGGCTTGATTGATCGTTGTGTGACCACGAATAATTTCGCCATCCAGACCAATACGTTCACCAGGTTTTATCCTGACAAGATTGCCAAGCGTGATGGTTTTGATTTCAACTTCTTGCCAGCTGCCGTCATTTTGTTTTACGACAGCTGTATCTGGGGAAAGTTTCATCAGCGAGTTAATCGCATTACGGGCACGATCCAGCGATTTTGCTTCAATTAATTCAGAAAGCGTAAATAAAACCATGACCATGGCAGCTTCTGGCCATTGTCCGATAATCAAGGCACCTGTCACGGCGATGCTCATCAAGGCGTTAATATTGAGATTGCCGTTGCGTAAGGCAATCCAACCCTTTTTGTATGTTGTTAAACCGCATGATGTAATTGCAAATAATGCCAATAGCAATACCAACCACTGCGGCATTTCAGTCCAGGAGGCAACTTCAGAACATACTGCCATGGTTAATGCTGCAATAAGAAGCAACCATGGTTGCTTTTGGTTTTCGATTATAGAAGATGAGTCGCCAGGTGCTGCTATTTGGGGATCAAAACCAAGAGTACGAATAGCGTCAAGAATGGCTTCCAGACCAGTTGGGGTATGGGTAACGGTCAATATTCTTTGAATAAGATTAAATTTTAGGGTTTTAACTTCTGTCATGTTGCCCAATTTTTTCCGAATTAAGGATTCTTCTGTTGGGCAATCCATCTGCATAATACGGATGTCTGTTTCAATGCCGTCATTGACCATTCGTGATGCCGATAATTTAGGAAGATTAGCTATCGGCGATCCCGCGCAGCAATGGTCGTGTTCATGATTGTGATCAGATTGTTCGCCGTGTTCATGACGATGGCTGGTTTGTTCTTCATGATGGTGATTACATGAATTATGTTTATGGTTATGATCATGATCATCACTATGTTTATGAGTTGTTGCACATCTAGTCATTTTAATCTTCCTATTTATAAGCTATAGTTCAGATTATAAACCCTGATGTAACTAAAGGGTCAAATGAAAGAAAAGCAGATCATGAAAATAGGTGAAATTGCAAAAAAAGCAGGCTGTCAGGTTGAAACAATTCGTTATTATGAAAAAGAGGGGCTACTTCAAAAACCATTGAGAGATCATGTAAATAATTATCGCTATTATGACCAATCGCATTTGGAAAGGTTAATATTTATTCGACGCTGTCGTGCATTAAACATGACGCTAGAAGAAATTCATGCATTGCTTCAGGCACGAGAGGAGGGACATAAAAATTGTGGTCAAATCGATGGTATTATTCGAGATCATTTAATCCATGTGCAGCAACGTATCAAAGAGCTATTGGCATTGGAAAAGCAGTTAAGACAATTGAATAAAAATTGTAACGCAGATCGTTCTGTTGATAATTGTGGGATATTACACACATTAGAACAACCTTTAACAGAAGATATAGAAAATGCACTTTCTACCAAAGACTTGAACAAAGTGCATTCTCATTAAAAACAGTGACGACTATGTATTATATGCTTGAATTTAATAAACTAAATTTGTTTTATAGTATGAAAGTCGAATTCCTGTCCGGCAGGATTTTCACCAATTCTAATAATGTTGGGTTTCAAAAATGTATGCGGTGGAATGGCTAAATTATAAGGGGCAGGCATTGCGTTATAAACTCTTCCCGCTAGGTCAAAATTAGAACCATGACAAGCGCATCGATAAAATCCCCCCAATTGGTTTCCTAATTTTAATGTCGGGACACATCCAAGATGAGTACACGATCCGATTAAAACAGCAATCTCTGGTCGAATAGAACGATGCCAGTTCTGAGTATAAGGGGGTTGTTGTAATTCCTTGCTGTCAGGATCGCGTAGGCGCATTAATAACATAGAATCTTGTAAGGCTTTTAACGTTTCATTTGGACGGTTTAATATAAAAACAGGATGATTTTGCCAGTTAACCGTGACTTGCTGTCCAGATTTTAAGGACGAGATATCAACGTCAACATAACTATGTTCGATCGTCGTATTTTGTTTTCCCAGACTGTTTAAAAAAGGCCAAGCCACAGCCACCCCACCAATGGTCACCGAGCTGGCAGTTAATAATGTTAAAAAATTACGTCGTGTTGGCGGCATAGGGGGAACAGGAGTATCTGGCTTATCCGTCATGTTTATGGGCCTTAATTCATAGGAATTAAATTATTGAATAGGATAAAAATGGTTGGGTGTGTTTTTATCAATTTGAATATTACCATTTTGTCGATTAACCCGGAAGGTGAAAAGAGTAGGGAAATCCGTACGTGTGTCAGTACAGATTGCGTTATGCTGTTCCTTGACAGCAATATCAACGCTGTCGCCACCCATATCATTGTTAATCACAAAAACCAGGCATTTTTGAGGCGTGTCTGTTAATTTCTGATGGGTTATAACGGTTCTGAGATAGGCAATAACAGCCTTATTATCAAGCCAATTTACTTTTTGTTTGGCAAATTGTTGGGTAATGTTATCCAGCCAACCCATTTCTTGGGCTGTTATAACACCTGCCGAAAAAATAAGGGCGATAATGACCCGTTGCAATATTCTTTTTTTAAGGGAGGTGCGACGATATCCCGTCAAACGAGATGGATTGCTATCTTGCTTGACGGTTTTTTTCGACGAAGATTCGTTCTTAGACATTCAGATTTACGGCATATCTTCGTGCCAAAGATGACCATCTTTAGCTAGTAATTCAGTTGCTTCGTTGGGACCCCATGTGCCAGATTTATACTTAGCCATTGGTGTTAATCCTTTAGACCAGCCATTTAAAATGGGTTCAATCCATCGCCATGCAGCCTCAACCTCATCGCAACGAATAAATAATAAAGGATCCCCTCTGACTGCATCCATCAACAATCCTTCGTAAGAATCTGGATAACGAATATGGAATGTTGGTGAGAAATCTATATCAATAAAAGTACTGCGCAAGCTAGTATGGGATTTGCTAGGGTCTTTAACTTGCAATGACAAAGATACCCCTTCGTCAGGTTGGATACGAATGTGTAAACGATTGGGCTCTGGAGAAGTAGGGAATAACGACCAAGTAGAGCTTTTAAATTGAATAACAATTTCACTTGTTTTTTCAGCCATTCTTTTTCCTGTTCTAAGGTAAAATGGCACACCACTCCATCGTGCAGTATTAATTTGTGCTTTGATAGCGATGAATGTTTCTGTATCGCTGCTGTCTTTTTTCAAATCTTCAAGATAGCTTGGGATTTTTTCACCGTTTTTGTTGCCCTCTTGATATTGCCCTCTGACAGTATTTGTTCGGATATCCTCATCTGTCATTGGTTTGAGAGAACGCAACACTTTCAATTTTTCATTACGTAAGTCATCTGCATTTAACGAAATGGGGGGATCCATTGCCACCATACACAAAACTTGTAGCAAATGATTTTGCACCATATCACGTAATGCACCCGCACCATCGTAATAGCCCCCACGGCTGCCGACACCAACGGTTTCTGCTGCTGTAATTTGGATATAATCAATAGAATCAGAATTCCACAACCGTTCAAACACAGGATTGGCAAATCGCAAGGCAATAATATTTTGAACGGTTTCTTTACCCAAATAATGATCAATACGGAAAATATGATTTTCGGGCAGATGTTTACCAACACGTCTGTTGATTTCTTGAGCAGTTTCTAACGAAGTGCCAATAGGTTTTTCCAAAACGACACGGGTTGTTTCTGTCAGCAGACCTTTATCTGATAGATTATCACAAATATCACCGTATAAGCGTGGGGCAGTGGCGAAATAAAAAATACGAATTTTATTGCCTTTGTCACCATTTAAAAGATTCTGTAGGTCGCTCCAGTTACTATTCGCATTGGCGCCATCGAGGCTGACATAATGAACTTGTTGAATGAAAGCTTCAATTTTTTCTTGATCGCGATCGGATTCTTGGACGAATTGATTTAATCCTGCGCGGGCGCGTTCTCTAAAATCATTATCATTAAGAGCTGAACGAGCCGCACCTATAATTCGTGTTTCTGCTGGTATTTGCTTATCCAAATAACGGTAAAATAAAGCTGGAATAAGCTTTCTTATCGTAAGGTCCCCAGTTGCACCAAAAATAATAAAATCAAATGGGGGATAGGTTTGTGGCTGTTCCATAAAAAAATTAACCTTTCAGATTATTTTGTTCAATCATATAATCGTTTGGAATAAAATGTATTTAAAATATATGTTTATAGAGTATGAACATAGCATTTTTTCTTATTATCATGATTTAACCTAACCTTAATATCATATTTTGCTTTTTCAAACTTTAAATTATAAAAGATAACTATAATCTTTTATCAAATAATTGACCATATAATATAGATTGCGTAATGCAATAGTATAACTGAGCCAATTGTATGATGCAGTAACAAAATATAGGAATAGAAATTGAGTGATTTAGAAAATACAACAGAAGTCGGTGGTGTTGCAGCAGACCGTTTACGCAGTATTATCGAACGTATTGAACGTTTAGAAGAGGAACGTAAAGGACTGGCTAATGATATCAAAGATATCTATGCTGAAGCTAAGTCAGCAGGCTTTGACGTTCCTGTCATTCGTCGTGTTATCAGTGCGCGCAAAAAAGAGCCTTCCGAAGTTGAAGAACAAGAAACATTATTTGATGTTTATCGTCGCGCTCTTGGCATGTAAGATTAATATGGCTTGATCAAAGCTGCCTGAATTTGCAAATTCATAAAAAGTCAGGGATAGTTGAAACTAATTGAGTTCTTGGCTTTATTTTTCAATGTTTTATTAAGTTAGTGGCTGGATAGGTTTATGGCGCTTTTTTTTCCAGAGTGGATTCCGTGGTGGTTACAATTAACAATTGTTGGGATCATTGTTATTTTTGGTATTTGCTTTTTACTGATGCCTTTTTCTGTATTTGGGGTAAAAAGCCGTTTGACGTATATAGATCACCAGATGGAGGACATACAGGCACAATTGCGTGTATTGCTGAAACGGATGCCAGATGGTCGGGACCGGATGGAATTTAAATTACAACCTATTCAAACTGGCGAGACAGAATCCTATCATTCAGATAATGATAAATTACGGGACAAACCAACATCAAATACAGAACATTATTATCCTCCTGTCCCACCAAGAAGTCGTCAAACTCGCTTTGATCCCCCAAAGCAAGAAGAAAATATAGCTAGCAAAGTGGTATTATCACGCTCTAGTTCACCTGAAATGTCATCGCAAAATGATATGAATGATGCTCAAGAACAAACCGTGCCTACACCTCGTCAGTCTCATGCTAACTCGACAGTTTTCACACGAGATGCTAAACAGCCTTCACCAATGCCAACGGGGAATCGGGATCAACGTATCATGGCATCTGTTCGACGTGATGAGCAGTTGTATGATCCCCCCTCTGCGCCCGTTAAAGAGGAAAGACAGGAAGATACGGGGGGGCGCCGTCGGGCCGAGCCTATTCTTCGGTGGCCTCCGCGTTAGTGGGTAAGGGGAAAACCATATCATCTTGGTGAATGACTTCGTCAGGTCCTTCCCAACCAAGGTAAGAGTTAATTTTTCCAGTTTGTACTCCTATAATTTGGGTAATTTCAGAGGAGTCATAGGCAGTAATACCGTTTCCAAGAATAGTTCCATCCTTACTGGCAATTTTAATTAAATCGCCTCTTTGGAAATATCCTTCAACTTTTGTAATTCCTACAGGTAATAGGGATTTCCCATCATAAAGGGCTTTTTCAGCTCCTTTATCAATATAGACTATTCCCTTTGTGGTGATGCTGCCAGCGATCCATCGTTTGCGTGCAGAGTAGGGGGACGGTGTTGGCAAAAACCAAGAACATTTACCACCATCAATTAATACTTGCAGAGGATGTTGAATTTTGCCATTGGCAATTGCCATGGCACATCCTGCCGTATTGGCTATTTGTCCAGCAGCTAGTTTTGTTGCCATCCCTCCAGAGGAATGCCCAGTAGGGGCTTTTCCACCCATTGCAAGAATATCAGGAGTAATTTCTTCAATAATTGGAATGTGTTTTGCCTGTGGATCACTTCTAGGATCAGCAGTATATAATCCATCAATATCTGAAAATAAGATCAGTTGATCAGCTTTAATCATTTCAGCAACCCGTGCAGCCAAGCGGTCATTATCGCCAAATCGAATTTCAGAAGGGGCAACAGTATCATTTTCATTAATAATCGGAATACATTTTAATCGTAGTAATGTTTCAATTGCTGAACGGGCGTTTAAATAGTGTAGCCGTGTTTCTGTATCCTCTAGAGTAAGTAAGATTTGTGCGGTTACAATGTCGTGGATATCGAAACTATCATTCCATGCTTGTGATATTTGGATCTGCCCGATTGCGGCCGCAGCCTGTTTTTCATCCAGACGTAATTTATGACGGTTTAGTTTTAGTTTATAGCGGGCTAGGGACACAGCGCCCGAAGACACAATAATAACGTCACAATTTCGTTTACGCAAATTGGTAATGTCTTCGACAATTGTTTGTAACCATGCGCGGCGAATAGCGGCTTTTTCGCCGTCCACTAGTAAAGCGCTGCCAATCTTAATAACAACGCGACGAGCTTTATCAATTTGTGGAGCTTTGATCATATTGGACTAAATCTTTTATCTGTTGAAGAAGTATTTAGTTTATGTTGGGTAATGTAATTCTGCAAATAATATAAAATATCTTTTACACCGTGATGAGTGGCAGCAGAAAGCAAGAACACTTTTTGCCCAGTTGCTTGTTCCAAAGCTTGTTGTTTTTGTAATGCTTCTTCGGGTAAAACAAGATCTGCTTTATTCAGTCCTATAATTTCGTGCTTGTCGGTTAAGTTACCACGATATTCTTGTAACTCGTGACGAATGGTTTTCCACGTTTGTACTACGTCTTCAGAGGTAATATCAATTAAATGCAGTAATAAAGCACAACGTTCCACATGCCCTAAAAAACGGTCGCCAAGACCACTTCCCATGTGTGCTCCTTCAATCAAACCCGGAATATCAGCCAATACGAATTCTTCTGTTGAAGACAAGCGCACCATTCCCAGTTGGGGATGCAGTGTTGTGAATGGATAATCAGCAATTTTAGGTCTTGCAGCAGACGCAACGGATAAGAAGGTCGACTTTCCAGCGTTGGGCAAACCAACCAAGCCAGCATCAGCAATTAATTTTAGGCGTAACCAGACCCAACGTTCCTCCCCAGGCCAACCTTTATCAGCACGACGAGGCGCGCGGTTAGTACTTGATTTAAAACGGGTATTTCCAAAACCACCGTCTCCGCCACGACACATAACGATTTCTTTGCCTGCTTCGTCTAAGTCTGCTAGTAATGTTTCTTTATCGTTATCAAATATTTGCGTGCCAACAGGTACTTTAATAACAACGGTCGGGGCAGCAGCACCCGTTCGATTAGAGCCAGAGCCATTATTGCCTTTTCTAGCACGAAAATGTTGAGTATAACGAAAATCGATCAAAGTATTTAAATTGTCGATAGCCTTGAATACAATATCACCGCCGCGTCCGCCATCACCGCCATCTGGTCCACCAAATTCAATAAATTTTTCCCGACGAAAGGCAACGGCACCATCGCCGCCATCCCCTGATTTAATATAGATTTTTGCTTGATCGAGAAATTTCATTGTTTAATTATACCTTAAAATGAAAAAGGTCGATTCATATGAATCGACCCTTTATTGAATAACAAAGACCTTAACGGTACAGTGATACCTTATTCAGCAGCGTTGCTTAGTGCTTCAACAGAAACGAGTACATTTCCTTTAGCACGGCTTTCAAAGCGTACGTTACCATCAATAAGGGCAAAAATTGTGTGGTCACGACCTAGACCAACGTTTCGGCCTGGTTTAATTTTTGTACCACGTTGACGAACAATGATGTTGCCAGCAATGACACTTTGTCCACCAAATTTTTTAACACCTAGACGACGACCTTCTGTATCGCGTCCGTTTCTAGAGGATCCGCCGGCTTTTTTATGTGCCATGATTTATCTCCTGTCTTTTAGTATGATTGTTTGGCGATATTAATTAAGCAGCATTAATTTCGGTAATGCGCAAAACAGTTACAGGTTGACGATGTCCGTTTTTACGGCGGCTATTTTGACGACGACGTTTTTTAAAGATAATTACTTTTTTCAAACGGTCTTGGGCGATCACGGTTGCTTTTACAGAAGCGCCTTGTACAAGTGGGGCCCCAATTGTGTTGGCTCCATCTTTTCCTACAGCTAAAACTTCAGAAAAAGTGACGGTATTTCCTGCTTCTACATCAAGTTTTTCAACTTTTAGTACCATATCAGGTGTAACGCGATATTGTTTTCCACCAGTGCGGATAATTGCAAACATTGTAAACTCTCTATATCTTGCAAACTCTTGTTATAAATGATTATTAACAGAGTTTCTTTTTTTAATATTGGCTTTGCATGGATAAATATCAACAAAGCATGATTATTAGAATTTTGACTTATATCTATTTTTTACCAGAAGAGTCAATAATTAACTCTATCATTTATAGGGATTTTTAACGTAATAGAATAATAATAGATAAACCAACTTGATTAAACTAAAGATTCAGCTTTAATATATAAGAAATTATAGACCTAGATTTCGGGAGAGGTGCCAGAGTGGTTGAATGGGATGGTCTCGAAAACCGTTGTGCATTTATTTTGTACCGTGGGTTCGAATCCCACCCTCTCCGCCATAGATTAATTTAATGTCGATATCAAATTTAATTCGATTTTGTATAAAATGCATTTTGCAAATAAACTTGTTTGGTTTATTTAAGTAATATTTTCAAAAATTTAGAACAACAAATTAAGATATAGCAGGATTTGTGTAGGATTTTGAAAAAAAATATTCTCTTGAAATATTAAAAAAGTTTAGATAAAGCTTTTTTGCATTATCTATTATGCAATTTAAGAACAACGATGCCATTTGGTAAATATTAAAATCTCAAATATTTGAATATTTACTTTTGGCCTCCTGAACCAATTTGCATGTAGGGGCCTTTAATATGGTTGTTAGTTGTTTGTGTACAATTTGATAAGCATAGTAAGGATAGAGGAAACAATATATAGATTATTTTAAATCTCGTCGTCATGTGAATATGCTTTATAATTGTATCAAATTGTTATTGAACTAATGGTATAATATTTCAAGAACACTGTCGACAGTAAACCTTTTCAACAAAGAAATTTGTATAAGCTAATAAAATAAAGCTATTTATTTCTTTGTACAAATTTTGGGAATTTTATAAGGTTTCTTGCTTTGGGTAGAGTAAATATTTATAAAATTATCTTGTAAAATAATATTTATTATATATTTTTGTTTTTAGTCTTGTAAATTAAAGTATTTAGTATGGCTTTTGGATAAATAACAATGGAATTAGAAGAAAAGAAATTGTCGCTATTAGAATTGACGGTGAAGGTTGTATCATCGCATCTTTCTAATAACACAGTAAATACGGATCAATTACCAGAATTAATTCGTCAAGTTCACCAAACATTAACCTCTATAGAAAAGAATGGTGCAGAAACAGAAAAACTACAACCTGTGGTCCCTGTGAAACGCTCTGTTTTTCCTGATTATATCATCTGCTTGGAAGATGGTAAGAAGTTGAAAATGTTGAAAAGACATATTCAAAGTGCTTATGGATTAACACCAGAACAATATCGTGAACGCTGGAATCTGCCCCCCGATTATCCAATGGTAGCGCCAAATTATGCTGAACGTCGTTCGAGTTTAGCACGTGAGATCGGTCTTGGTCGTAAGAATGTCGTAAATAGTAAGGCCGAAGGCCGTTTTCGTCGTGGCCGTAAAGAAGAATAATTGACGGTAACAAATACTGTTTAATATCAATTAAGAAGAATATATTTTGACGAAGTATATCACACCTACTATAAATTAGTATTTTGTTTCACATAAATACTTTTATTCTTAAGGCTAAGGTTAGATGCAATTAGAAAGCGATATATTATTAGAACGTCAAAAGATGCGGCGTAAGCTTATTTTATGGCGCTGCTTTGCCATTGTTATTTTTGTGCTCTCGATTGTACCGATATTAGCTACAACCATGTCTTCTAAGATGAATAACCTTAGTGATCATTTGGTAAAAATGAAGATTGAAGGGGTTATTTCCTCAGATGTTTCTAAGCAAGTTCAATTAATTGATAAGGCTTTAGATAATAAATCTGTAAAAGGCATGATTTTATATGTGAATAGCCCTGGTGGCGCCGTTACGGGGGGTGAGCAATTACACGATGCAATTTTACGTTTTGCAAAAAAGAAACCTGTTGTCGTTAGTATGGGCGGGGTTGCTGCATCAGCTGGATACATGATTTCTGTGCCGGCAAAACGTATTTTTGCTTTAAATTCAACACTGACAGGGTCGATTGGAGTTATTATGCAAACACCTGATATCTCAGGTCTATTGGATAAAGTCGGTGTTAATGTTGATCAATTGGTTTCTGGCCCATTAAAGGGGCAACCTTCAATGGTTAAGCCTTTATCCCCTGCAGGTCGTGAAATGTTACAAGGGCTAATTACTGATTTTTATGATCAGTTTGTGAATATGGTCGCACAGGGACGACACATGGATATTGCTAAAGTCAAAGAGCTTGGTGATGGTCGTCCTTATACGGGACAACAAGCGGTAAAGTTAGGGTTAGTAGATCAAATTGGTACTGAAAAAGACGCAAAATATTGGTTGATTACATCAAATCATTTGCCTAAGAATATCAAAGTTATCGAATTAAAAAGTGACCAACCTAAAAAGTGGTTTGCACGCTTTCTTGGTGAAACTCTTGGGGTTTCTGTAGACAGTGTAATACAGCAAATTCTTTATAAAGACCGTCTTCATCTTGGTGGTGCCGTAGCAATCTGGCAACCATAGAAAAACCAAAATTAAATTGTATTGAGTATTATAAATGACTAAATCTGAACTTATTTTAGAGATTGCGGCAGCGCATCCTAATTTACTATTAAAAGACATTGACTTGATCGTTTCAACGATATTTGACGAAATTGAATCCTCTTTAGCAAAAGGAGGCAGAGTTGAATTACGTGGTTTTGGTGCTTTTTTTGTTAAAAATCGTAAGGCTAGAACAGGACGCAATCCAAGAACGGGTGATCCTGTGGATGTAGAAGAAAAATATGTTCCGTTTTTCAAAACAGGTAAAGAGCTAAGACAACGCGCTAATCAACAGTTAACGGATAAATAATATAAAGCAGGGGATACGGTATGAGCGGGGCAGAAATATGTAAGGTTGTTCCGGTGATTTTATCCGGTGGAACTGGAAGCCGATTGTGGCCCGTATCCCGTGCAAGTTTTCCAAAACAATTATGGCCGCTTTTAACAGAACGGTCAATGCTTCAAGATACTGTATTACGGGGAATCGGGTCTATGTTTACAGACCCGATCATCGTTTGTAATAACGATCACCGTTTTTTGATTGCGGAACAGTTACGCGAAATCGGTATTGAAGAAGCCCAGATTTTATTAGAACCTATTGGAAGGAATTCCGCCCCTGCTATTGCAGCGGCAAGTTTACTGGTTGCTGAAAAAAATCCAAACCATACATTGTGGGTGATGGCTGCTGATGCCGTTGTTACAGAAACGCAAAAACTAGTTGATTTCGTTCAAGAAGCAGCAATTTTAGCAAAGAAAAAGAAGATCATTACCTTTGGTATTCAGCCAACTCGGCCAGAGACTGGGTATGGTTATATTGAAAAAGGTAATAAAATTGATCATAGTCGTCATGGGTTCGAGGTAAAGGCTTTTACTGAAAAACCAAATCTTCAGATGGCCTCTCAAATGATTGCTTCAGGGCGGTATCTTTGGAATTCGGGTATGTTTGTATTCATGGCTGAAACCATGCTGCAAGAAATGCAATTACATACACCCGAATTATTGTCGTCAGTAAAAACTGCTATAGATCGTCGCAAAACCGACCTGTGTTTTGAACGAATTCATCTAGAAGATTTTATTAAGGTTCCCGATATTTCAATTGATTATGCTATTGCTGAAAAAACTGAACATATGGCTGTGATTGCTGCTGACTTAACGTGGTCAGACATAGGCAGCTGGGACGGTTTGTGGGATATCAGTAATAAGGATGAACAGGGCAATGTATCTATGGGGAAGGTCTTTTTGGAAAATACCCATAACAGTTACGTGCGATCTGAAGATGTTGTCACTGCCGTAAATGGATTGGATGATGTGGTTGTCGTAGTGACAGGTGATGCTGTTTTAGTAACGCACCGCAGCAAATCCCAAGATGTCAAAAAGATCGTAGAAAAGTTGCTAGCAGCCAATCAAAAAGAGGCATTTGCCCATAATCGATGTTATCGCCCCTGGGGATATTATGAAACGTTAGCCAGCGGACATCGTTTTCAAGTTAAGCAGCTGGTAGTCAGTGTTGGTGCTCAGCTCTCTTTACAAAAGCATTATCATCGTTCTGAACATTGGGTTGTTGTCTCTGGGGTCGCCGAAGTTACAAGAGGGGATGAGGTCATTTTGGTTCAAGAAAATGAGAGTGTATATCTACCTCTTGGTACCTTGCATCGTTTAAAGAATCCTGGATGTATTCCTTTAGTAGTTATTGAAATCCAATCAGGGTCTTATTTGGCAGAAGATGATATCGTTCGTTTAGAAGATACATACAACCGTTTAGATTGACATAAAAGTAGGTAAAGACCTACTTTTATACGTAATTTTATTTCATAGACGCAATATAACGTTCGGCTTCTAATGCGGCCATACAACCTGACCCAGCAGCCGTGATGGCTTGACGATAATGTTTATCTTGTACATCACCCGCCGCAAAAATTCCAGGAATGGATGTATTAGGTGTTCCTGGGGTAGTAATAATATACCCTTCATCATCTAGCTGTATTTGATTCTTAAAAAAGGATGTATTGGGTGTATGACCAATGGCAATGAACACCCCATCAATTTCAAGAGTAGAGGTTTCGTTAGTTTTTACATTTTTTAATGCAAGACTTGTGACAGCAGCAGGATTACCACCAGAAAGGATATCCTCTACGACAGTATCCCAAATGACAGAGATTTTGGGGTTTGCCAGCAGTCGATCCTGTTGAATCTTCTCTGCACGTAAAGAGTCACGGCGATGAATTAAAGTAACGTGAGAGGCATGATTTGTTAAGTACAAAGCCTCTTCTACAGCTGTATTTCCCCCTCCGATAACGGCAACTTTTTTACCGCGATAAAAGAAACCATCACACGTAGCACAAGCAGAAACACCATAACCTTGCAAGCGTTCTTCCGCTTCTAAGCCAAGCCAACGCGCTTGTGCACCTGTCGCAATGATTGCTGTGCGCGCTTTGTAAATATTGCCCAAGTCTGTGTGAAAGGTAAAATATCCATCATCTTTAGAAGGGTTTAACAAAGAACATTCAGCAATACTATCCATGACGATATTTGCACCAACATTCTTGGCTTGGCTTGCCATTTGTTCCATAAGCCATGGACCTTGAATGGCTTCTGCAAATCCTGGATAATTTTCCACATCATTTGTAATAGTTAATTGCCCACCAGGTTGCAAACCCGTCAATAATGTAGGTTTTAGGTTGGCTCTTGCCCCATAAATTGCGGCCGTATATCCTGCTGGACCTGCACCGATAATCAGCAAATCCGTAAAAAAAGTTTCTGTCATAATAGCTGTTCCGATTTTTATCGTAGTGACTTTTCAAAAATTATATATAAGTTGTCTATTATATAAAAAGAAGACTATTATTTAACAATAATATTGATAGAAGTATATTCAAAGCGTTGAGCGGATAACAATCATATGGCACAATTAGTAGAACTTGATAAAATTGACTGGTTAATCTTAGACGAGTTGCAAAAAGACGGTCGTATAACGAATATTGACTTGGCTCAACGTGTGGGTATATCAGCCCCCCCTTGTTTAAGGCGTGTAAGACGTTTGGAAACATTAGGGGTGATTAAAAGTTATCACGCCAGAATTGATGTTCTATCTGTTGGTTGGTCTTTATCAGTATTTGTTTTGGTAGGGTTGGACAGTCAAAAGGAAGCTGTTTTAAAAGAATTCGAGACTCAAATGGCTCAGCTGCCCGAAGTGCGTGAATGCCACATGGTGCGCGGGGGGGTTGATTTTTTAATTCGCTTTATTGCCCGCGACGCAGAAGACGAGAATCGATTAACGCACGAATTAACCAGTAATCCACATGTTGCAAGGGTGCAGACCTTACAAATTATACGCACCAGTTTGCAACGTGAGGGCGTTCCTTTGGAAATAGAGGATAAAATATAGTTTGTTTATTATGATTTCGTTTTTTTACAGATCGCAATGACTGGTATGAATGCTTCCGCTGAATCAAATGTTCGTTTGGAACTCAGTGTCATTGTTCCGTGTTATAATGAATGCGGCAATGTTGAACCGTTATTTCATGCTTTAATCAAGGCATTAGAGGGACGACGATGGGAAGCAATTTTCGTTGACGACAATTCTCCTGACGGGACTATACAGCGTGTTTGGGAGCTTGCTCAACAAGATTCTCGTATTCGTGGCATATTGCGCGTGGGCAGACGCGGGCTTTCGTCGGCGGTGATTGAAGGGGTACTGGCCTCTTCTGCACAGTGTGTTGCTGTTATTGATGGGGATATGCAACATGATGAATCTTGTTTACCTGAAATGTTAGATGCAGTTTTAAAAGATCATTATGATTTTGCTGTAGGAAGCCGTCATGTTCAGGGTGGGGATTCTGTTGGGCTTGCTAATCGTTGGCGTCATGTTATTTCGCAAAGCGGTATTTGGCTGTCACAAAAGTTTCTACCTGTAAAACTAAATGACCCGATGAGTGGATTTTTCCTGCTAAGACGTGCATTATTTATTGAGCTATTACCTAGCTTATCTGGGACTGGATTCAAAATCTTGCTAGATTTGGTGATGTCTTGTCCAAAAAATATCCGTTTAAAAGAAATTCCTTTTCGGTTTAGACAGCGTTTGTCAGGGGAAAGTAAGCTTAATTTTAAGGTTATGTGGCAATTTCTTCTAATGATGGCTGAAAAACTGTGGCTTTGTTTTGTTCCCGTTCGGCTGTTAGTGACAATAATTATTTTTATTTTAGGTGTGGTTGGCTTTAAATATATAATAAAAGATTAAGGAATATTGATCAGAGATGAAACAAAAGAAACTAATCACGGTATTTCTGGTTTTTTATATATGAAGAATTCCCCTTTTTTTTGGATGTGTATGGGATTAATGGCAATTACCATAGTCCGTGTAGCCATTGCTGCAAATATTCCGTTATCCCCTGATGAAGCTTACTATTGGATTTGGTCCCAACGACTAGATTATAGTTTTTATGATCATCCCCCTATGGTGGCATTATGGATTAAAGCAGGCTGTTTTTTATGGGGAAATACTGCCTTAGGGATACGGTTTTTTGGTGCAGTTGCTGCATTATTAGGCAGCATTTTTATTTATTTTGCCACCTTTGATTTTAGTGGTTCTTTATTAAATCAGCAATCCAAGAAAAATGCTATTTATGCCGTACTGGCTTTAAACGCAACATTGGCTGTGGGGGTGGGGTCGGTTACGATGACCCCCGACACGCCTTTATTATTTTTTATTTGTATGTTTTTATGGGCATGTGGTCGGTTGCTTAGGACACAAATACCACAATGGTGGTGGATGATTGGCGTCAGTGTTGGCTTGGGATTATTAAGCAAATATACAATGCTTTTACCTGTAATGGGATTGGGAATATGGTGCTTCCTTACCCCGCAAGGCCGCTCTTATTTAAAATCAAAAGAATTATGGGGAGGGGCAGTGGTAAGCTGCCTTGTCTTTTCCCCTGTGATTTTTTGGAATGCACATCATCAATGGATTAGTTTTTTAAAGCAAGGAGGAAGAGCAGGTGATTGGAGGCCTGTGCGTGCTGTACAATTCTTATCTGAATTATTGGGCGGGCAGATTGGACTGTCGACCCCCGTATTGTTTATTTGTTTTTGTTTAGGATTTGCTTATTTAACCCGTAATGTTTTGAAAACAAGGGATCAAAAATCATTATTGTTATGGTTAATGGTCTTTATACCAATATGTATTTTTGTTCAACATGCAATTGGGGATCGCGTTCAGGCAAATTGGGTGGGGATTTTATACCCATTTTTGGCGATTATTGTTGCCGTTTATAGCCATAAATTTCTAAAAGTGGGGATTATTGTTGGTTTTCTTTTAGTCATCCCTATTTATGTTCAGGCAGCATTTGCACTTTTTCCCGTACCGCCAAAATTGGATATTACGTTAAAGCGGCTTGGTGGATGGCAAAATTTTAGCCAAACGTTAAATAGACAAGTCCCAAGTGATCAATCTATTTTTACAGATGAATATGGCTTAGGGGCTGAGATGGCATTTTATATTCCTAAGCGTCATATCATTTCTGTTGACCAAAGATGGAAATATTTTAAAAAGAATGATGATAGCAACGAGCAGAAAGGGTATGGTTGTTTAGTTCGTACTCAACGCCGAAAAGATCAACCTTCCTCAGCATATTTTAAAGATATCCAGAAAGTTGGTGAAATAAAACGCCTCAGAAATAATCAAACTGCAGAAGTTTATACACTATATAAAGTTCGATTGATAAATAATATTGGTCAAGATACGATGCTGTTGCCATCAGCACAATAAGTATTAACTTGCAATTGCTTCAGGTGTCCCGATCTTGCAGGCAGTTTCTACAGCTTCAAGTAATGTTTTGATTCTAAATGGTTTGTCAATTCGTTGGAAAGGTAATTGTGTTAATCGCTGATTTAAATCAAAATTTCCACTCATTAATATAATTTGACAATTTTTTTCGCTTAGTTTTTCCACTAGAACGTAAGGATCACCATCAGGAAGACAAATGTCAACAATGGCTATATCAAAGGTATGATTTGCGTATAGATGGCATGCTTGGGCAAGGGAGTTAGCAAAGTAGATGGTTGGGACCTTGTCTGATAAACTCAATTCTATAAGATCACATATTTCTTGTTGGTCTTCTATAATCAAAATAGAGGTTGAGGTGCGTATCATAAGCTATTCAATCTTCAGTTATTTTTCAAAAATGATTTTTGAATCTTATAACAAAAAATTGATTGATAATATAGGGGTGTTCTTGTAAATATTAATTATTTATTAATTTTTTGAGACTGTTATTAATAGTCATTTATTGGCGCACCCGACAGGAATCGAACCCATAACCCCCAGATTCGTAGTCTGGTGCTCTATCCAGTTGAGCTACGGGTGCGTCTGACATGGCTTTTATCGGATCTTTTTACAGACTGCAAGTCTTTTTTTATATTTTTAGAAAATTAATGTGCAACGGCGTCTGATAAACCGTAATGATTAGGACGATAGAACGTAATATGAGCCCGGCAGTCAGGGGTTCCATAAGTACCAATGATGTTTTCATTTTGTGCCTTACCTTCGAATACTAAATCATAGGGTTTATGTTCCATATCGAATTTATGCAAAGTTGCTACGAAATGGCGTGGTCTTTCTTTTTTATCAAAATCGCCACGTAAAATTAAAGCACCATTGTCAGGGGAAAAAAGAACAACTTTCTTATCAATACGCAGGGCTGCCATACGATCCGTTGGGCATGTGCCTTGCTCGACCTCTAATTTACCCAACCAAAGACCTTGGGGGTGATCTTCTGCTAATTTGCTGCTGCATGCGGTTGCAAATAGTAATGTTAATCCAAAAAAAGTCCCATTTTTAAAAAAACAATTAATTTTCTTTTTAATCATAGAAAGCTCCTGCAAGATTCGATAAAAGCAATATAGTGTATTTAGGGCAAAATTGATTTACCCTTATAAAGGAGAAAGGTAAATTATTTTTAGATGATTCCCTTTTTATCTAAATGTTTTTCGCCTATGTGATATGGAAACATGTTTTTCTATAAGTTTATGAAGAAGTTGGTATAATGACCCAAGTAAGTAACCTTGAACAATCTTTGCATGAAGAAAAGATTCTGATTCTTGATTTTGGTAGCCAGGTAACACAATTAATCGCCAGACGCGTTAGGGAAAGTGGCGTTTATTGTGAAATATGGCCATATACCAGTAAAGATGAGAAGATTCGTTCTTTTGCACCCAAAGGGATTATTCTTTCTGGTGGACCATCAAGTGTTACAGATGAAAATGCCCCCCGTATCCCTGATGAGGTTTTTGCATTAAATATACCCGTGCTTGGGATTTGTTATGGTGAACAAGCGATGTGTCATCAATTGGGTGGTCAAGTGGAGGGCAGTGATCACCGAGAATTCGGCCGTGCGCATGTCGAGGTGGTAGAAGATAGCGCTCTTTGTCGTGGGATTTGGGCCCGAGGCAGTCGCGAACAGGTTTGGATGAGCCACGGTGATCGTGTCGTAAAATTACCGCCAGGGTTCAAAGTTATCGGAACCAGTGAAGGGGCTCCATATGCTATGATTGCAGATGAAGGACGTCGTTTATATGGTGTTCAATTTCATCCAGAGGTTGTCCATACCCCACATGGTTCAGCATTATTAAAGAATTTTACCCATAATATTGTGGGTTGTCACGGCAATTGGACAATGGCAGGGTTCCGTGATTTAGAAATAGAGCGGATTCGTCAACAAGTCGGCGATAAAAAAGTTATTTGTGGACTATCGGGTGGGGTTGATTCTGCAGTTGCTGCGGTTTTAATTCATCAAGCCATAGGCGATCAATTAACGTGTATCTTTGTTGATCATGGCATGTTGCGTCAAGGCGAGGTGGATGAGGTCGTTAAAACGTTTACAGGACGATTTAATATTCCCTTGATTAAACGTGATGCTTCTGATTTATTTTTAAAAGAGTTGGAAGGGGTAACCGACCCTGAAAAAAAACGGAAAACGATTGGTCGTTTATTTGTTGAAGTGTTTGAAGAAGAAGCCAAAAAATTAGGTGGTGCAGATTTCTTGGCACAAGGAACATTATATCCAGACGTTATTGAAAGCGTCAGTGTTACTGGGGCTTCTGTAACGATTAAATCCCATCATAATGTGGGTGGATTACCAGAAAGAATGAATATGCAGTTGGTAGAGCCGCTGCGTGATTTGTTCAAAGACGAAGTGCGCGATTTGGGGCGAGAGCTTGGTATCCCTGAAAATATTGTAGGCCGTCATCCCTTTCCAGGGCCAGGGCTTGCCATTCGTATTCTAAGTGATATTACCCGTGATAAACTGGATTTATTACGTAAGATTGACTCGATTTATTTAGAGGAAATACGCAGTGCAGGCCTTTACGATGCTATTTGGCAGGCCTTTGCGGTTTTGCTACCTGTACGAACGGTGGGTGTTATGGGGGACGGTCGCACATATGACCATGCGTGTGCATTACGAGCCGTAACTAGCGTTGATGGAATGACGGCCGATGTTTATCCATTTGATATGGCTTTTTTAACGCGGGTTGCAGGGCGTATTGTTAACGAGGTGCGGGGCGTTAATCGCGTAACCTACGACATAACATCAAAACCCCCTGGAACCATCGAGTGGGAATGAAATCATAATCAATATTTATGGGAAGTGTATTACATATACTAAACTTCCTATAAATATGTTTCTGAAGTTTAGTAAATCTTAGAATATTTTGTTTTCTATTAGATAACTATGCAATTTATCATGAATAAGTGTTTTTTTATTTAGTTTTACTTCTGCCTTTTTTCCATATTTCACTAATTTTTTCTGTTTCCAATGGGTTAGGGTAGTTTAAACTTTCTCAGGATATAGTTGAGTTCGTAATCTTTACTAAAATTTACAAGCTTGTGGTCAGAGATAGGCAATAAATATTTCCTCATTATATTATTATTTAAGTTTATGATTTTACAATATTTTATTTAAGAGGGAAGTATATTTACTTTATTGGCATTTAACGCAATTTAATCGTTATTAAATTTATTGGAATAGCCCAAATGGCTAAGCTTGAAATTTTAAAAATATTTATGAAAAGATAAAAAATTCCCTTAAATAACGATAAGACGAGGTTTTGTTAAAAGTTATTCGTTTATATATAGAAGAAACGTGCTTATGCATAAAACAGGTAATGTTCTATCCCCCACATATTACAAGAATTGGCAAGCCGAATGGATTGGTGACCCGACAGATTCGGATGGAATACATATAATTCTTCATAATATAGCGCATTCACAACAGGTGATCTTTTGGAATATTGCTATAGAGGCAATAGAACAGACATTAAGAAAGCAGAATATTGTGATCTTGTGGGAGGATAAAAAAACATTATCTTATCTTTTATGTAAAGATTATCTATCTAAAAAGATGGCCAAAGCGATCATTCATAATTTTTATGAAAAAACGCATTCTAAAATAGTTTTTAACCTAACCCAACTAGGCTTTGATTTCGATTTTAGTTTGGTAATTTTATCTTTTATTTATGCTGAAAAAGATTGCCCAGAAATCAGATTTTCTTTTGAACAGCTAGAGATGCTGTTATCAAAGTATATAAAACAGTAGTTCTAAATTCATTACGAGATTACGGGATATTTTATGATAATCACGTAGTATCTGACCGTTATAGGTAGATAATTCTAGTGCTTTTGTTTACCAGCATTATGATTGATTTGATGTAAGCGAATTCATTACATTAAATACGCACATTTGAGAAAATGTGCTCTAAATAACGATCTTTTTAATTCGTTATAAAAACGATGTTAACCGTTATAATCAAATTTATGTGTCCTAATTGTACAGGGATAAAATAATTTCCTGTCAAGATTATTGTTATGTTGATTTTGTATCATCATATAGATATTTATAATCTTATATATACTATATATAGAGAAATAATATTTTTTGTTTAAAATTGATGGTGTATATTTGGGGATGTAAAATCCCTTAAACCCCCTAATTTTGTTTTGCGAGGATATGAGACGTGAGTCCTGTTGATGTACTTGAAAAAAAGCCCTCTACGACAGTCAGAAATAAAGTTGAACAACCGATGTTCAATTTTACCGATGCATTGGCTGGGGACATCCAGTTATACGGGCGTTATCAGGTAGAGTTAAAGCATTCTCGTGATGATCTGTTAACGCCTTTTGGTAAAGCAACATTAGACGACCGTTATCTGATGGAAGGCGAATCTTATCAGGACTTATTCGCACGTGTTGCCTCTTATTATGGCAGTGATGCAGGACATGCACAACGTTTGTATGATTATATGTCTCAGCATTGGTTCATGCCTGCAACGCCTGTTTTGTCAAATGGGGGCACAGCACGAGGCTTACCAATTTCATGTTTTTTAAACGAAGCAGAAGACAGCCTAAAAGGTATTGTCGAGTTGTGGAATGAAAATGTATGGTTGGCTTCTCGTGGTGGTGGAATTGGCTCTTATTGGGGTAATCTTCGCTCTATTGGTGAAAATGTTAAACGTAATGGTAAAACTTCGGGGGTGATTCCTTTTATCCGCGTTATGGACAGTTTGACATTGGCTATTAGCCAAGGGTCATTACGCCGTGGATCAGCAGCAGTTTATCTGCCAGTTTGGCATCCAGAAATTGAGGAATTTATCGAATTACGTAGACCGACAGGGGGGGATCCTAACCGAAAGGCATTAAACTTGCATCATGGTGTTTTAGTGTCGGATGCTTTTATGCGCGCAGTTGAAAAAAACGAAGAATGGGCTCTGCTTTCCCCCAAAGATCAATCTATTATTCGTAAAGTTTCAGCACGTTCCCTATGGATACGTTTATTAACAACCCGTATTGAACAAGGCGAACCATATATTATATATTCTGATACGGTTAATAATGCGCGGCCAGAACATCATAAATTGGCAGGGCTAGAGGTCAAAACATCGAATTTATGTGCCGAAATTACATTACCAACAGGTATTGATCATAAAGGGAAAGAAAGAACAGCCGTATGTTGTTTATCTTCCCTTAACTTGGAATACTGGGATCAATGGAATGAAAATCCACAGTTTATTCCAGATGTTATGCTGTTCTTAGATAATGTATTGCAGGATTTTATTGACAATGCCCCCGATGAAATGGAACGTGCACGTTATGCTGCTGCGCGCGAGCGTTCTGTCGGAATGGGGGTCATGGGATTCCATTCGTTTTTACAGGCTAATAAAATTCCATTTGAAAGCGTAATGGCAAAAGTTTGGAACAAGAAAATGTTCAAACATATTCGTCAACAGGCTGATAAAGCATCCGTAATGTTGGCAGATGAGCGCGGGGCATGTCCAGATGCGCAAGATTATGGCGTTCATGAACGGTTTTCTAATAAAATGGCTATTGCACCCACCGCATCAATTTCGATCATTGCTGGGAATGCCAGCCCTGGAATTGAACCGATTACTGCAAATGTATTTTTACAAAAAACATTATCGGGATCTTTTACAGTTCGAAATCGTCATTTGAAACGCTTACTTGAAGAAAAGGGACAAGATACAGATGCTGTATGGTCTTCTATTACTTTAAATAAAGGCAGTGTTCAGCATCTAGATTTTTTAACACAAGATGAAAAAGATGTGTTCAAAACGGCATTTGAATTGGATCAACGCTGGGTTATTGAACATGCGGCCGATCGTGCAGCGTTTATTTGTCAGTCGCAATCTGTTAATATTTTTGTTCCAGCAAATGTCCATAAACGCGATTTGCATCAGATTCATTATCAAGCTTGGAAAAAAGGTGTTAAATCGTTGTATTACTGTCGTTCTTTATCGCTGCAACGTGCGGATGATGTCAGTAAGTTAGCCATAAAAGAAGAGGTTCTATTGCCCGGTGAAAACTCTTCTAATGGAAGCAGTAACTACGAAGAGTGCCTTGCCTGTCAGTAAAACTAATTAACTAGATTTAAATGCCAATATAACCTCTATCTTAAAAAAGATAGAGGTTTTTTTACATTCGTTGTTTTTTCTTATAAGATACTAAAGAGCATTATAATACAATTTAAGTAAGAGGGATATCGAATGACAACTATTCCACAGATAACTTTAAATGATGGGGTATCCGTTCCAGCAGTAGGTTTTGGTACTTACAAATTAAATGGCAGGGAAGGTGCCAGTAATATAGTCAAAGCAATTCACAATGGATATCACTTCTTGGATTCTGCTTTCAATTATGAAAATGAAGGTGCAGTGGGACAGGCTATACGCCAATGTGGTCTGCCAAGGGACAAGATACAAATAACTTCGAAATTGCCAGGTCGCCGCCATCAATATGATCAAGCACTGGTTACCGTTGAGGAATCTTTATATCGTGCTCAGCTAGATTATTATGATTTTTATCTAATACATTGGCCCAATCCGATTACGGGTCATTATGTTGAAGCCTGGCAGGCCCTGATCGAAGCTCGAAAAAGAGGCATGGTTAAATCAATCGGGGTATGTAATTTTTTACCAGAGCATTTGGATCATATTATCAAAGAAACAGGGGTTACCCCTTGTATAAATCAAATCGAGCTGCACCCTTATTTTTCTCAGGCAACGCAACGTGCTTACAATCGAAAGCTTGGTATTGTAACGCAATCTTGGAGTCCTATTGGCAGAGCAAATAATATGTTGCAAAACCCAATAATTCAAGAGATTGCAGATCAATATCATAAATCCATCGCACAAATCATTTTGCGCTGGCACGTGCAATTAGGGGCTTTACCTATTCCAAAAGCAACATCAGAAGCCAGACAAAAGGAAAACCTTGCTTTGTTTGATTTCCAGTTGGCTCAGGCAGATATGGATAAGATTAGTGCTTTGGATAAGCCAGACGGTCGTTTAAAAGGACAAGACCCAGCTAAATATGAAGAATTTTAGTTCTTCTAGATAAGATGCTGTGAAAAGAGGTTATACAATAACCTCTTTTTATTTGATAGGATTATGCGTCTAAAATCATATCTTCAAAAGCATCTTCCCATGTTCCTTGCGTTGCCGCACGGCTATATTCAGTAGAACGATTTTCAAAGAAGTTGGTATGTTCCACAGCATTTAGCATTTCGTCCATCCAAGGTAGGGGATTGCTGTCGATAGGATATAGATTATCTAGGCCTAATTGTGTTAAACGTCGATTAGCAATAAAGCGAATATAATCTTTTACCATTTGTGAAGTTAGGCCTTCGACATCCCCCATTTCAAAGGCCAGGTCGATAAAAGCATCTTCATGCTCAACAATCGTGGCACAAATTTCTCGTAGTTCTTGTTGGAATTCAGGGGTCCATAAGGATGGATTTTCTTGAATAAAGGTACGAAATAATTTGATAATGGATAAACAATGCAAGGTTTCATCTCTTACTGACCATGAAATGATTTGTCCCATTCCTTTTAATTTATTAAAGCGAGGAAAATTCATCAAAATCGCAAAAGAGGCAAATAGTTGTAACCCTTCGGTAAAAGCCCCAAATACAGCCATTGTCTTAGCAATTTCATAAGGATTATCAACAGAAAAATTCTGCATATAATCGTATTTATCTTTCATTGCTTTATAATTCAAGAACGCTGAATATTCGATTTCTGGCATACCGATCGTATCAAGTAGATAGCTGTAAGCAGCGATATGAATGGTTTCAATATTTGAAAAAGCAGACAGCATCATTAAAACCTCAATGGGTTTAAAGACCTGACTATAATATTTCATATAGGCATTATTGACCTCTACATCAGATTGCGTAAAGAAACGAAAGATCTGTGTAATTAAATTTTGCTCTGCAGTATTTAATTTTTTATGCCAATCTTTTACATCTTCGGCCAAAGGAACTTCTTCGGGGATCCAGTGAAGACGTTGTTGAGTTAACCAAGCATCATAAGCCCATGGGTAATGAAAAGGTTTATAAACAGGGTTGTAGGTCATTAGATCATAATGATTTTCGTTATTTTGCTTGTCAGTACTCAACATGCGTCTCCTTTGCAAATTCGTCCTTAACTTTGCCATAGATTTAATATTGAACAAAGAGAAAAACAAATTAATATATAAAGCAAATTGCCATATATAGTATGATAGATTATTTTCTTAGTTTAGATAATTTATTATATATATGGTGGTCAAATAAAAGTAAATATACCATATATTGTTTTATGATTATTTTTTGGCATGTTTTACATAAGATGAAAATAAGATATAAGTTTAGAATTATGGCAGTAATGGCAGTGCCTTGCCTTCTCTTAAAACATGATTTGCTTCAGTTGTAAAATCCCCACTATCATTATGTAAAATTAACCCTGGCGAGATATGACCGCCCCCTGTAGAACCCATACGTCCTTGTAACAAAATGATTCGTGGGGGACGATTAATTTTAGGCCATAAGGGAAATAAGATGATAGATCCTAATTTATAATGATGCATGGTTGCACTAGCCTCGGCATAAAGAGATGCAGATAAAGCTAATGTCAAAGTGCCTCCTTGTCGTAAAGGTCTAGTAAGGGCGTATATCCACTCTGCAAGAAATCCTTTTGGCAGTCTTTTGGCTAGATCTTTTTTAGAATTAGGAGAGCGGCAAGTATTATGGGGATGCCATGGCGGATTTGCAAAGACATGGTCTACATGTTCTTGTCCTTTTGGTAAAAAAGAAAATGGACGTTTTGGCAGTTTTGGTAAGGTGACCTCTATAGCCTTGAGATTAGGCATCTTATTAAGCATAAAATTTTCATTGGCCAAGGTAATCATTTCAGGATGTTTTTCAAAACCGATTCCAGTAATTTCAGGAACGCGATGATTTAAACACATTAATCCAGCACCAGCACCACAGCCCCCTTCAATGACAGTTTGGCCCGACTTAGCGGGGATAGATGCGGCCATTAATATTGGTTCTAGGGCAGTTCTGTACCCTTCTTGATATTGTCGATAGAAAATCTTTCCTTCCAGTAAAGTTCCATCCGATGTATTTTTTGATTTATGGTGTATAAGAAAGGACGAAGGTAGCAATTGCATAAATCATGGACCAAAATAATGTTTTGAACAAAGTAAAATGTATTCTAGCTTAACTGCAGATGAAGTGTTAATGATAAATATGTTCCATTATTTTGCCTTATGTTTTAGAAGGGATGTGTTAAGTGTTACACATAGTCGTCTGGAATTAAAGAGCCAATTCAATAAATGGTTGAGAGTAAGAAGCCTGTTTCCATGGATAAAGAAGAACCTTTACAAAAGTTATTAGATTATCTGGCCGCAGACATGGCCATGTGTAATCACGTCATTATGGATAAAATGAAAAGTTCTGTGGATTTAGTTTCACAGCTGGCTGCACATTTAATTGTTGCTGGCGGTAAGCGTTTGCGGCCTTTGTTAACTTTGGCTTCTGCACATTTATGTGGATACGAACAAGACAGTAATGATCTTCAACCCCGTCATGTTCGACTAGCCGCATGTATCGAATTCTTACATACAGCTACATTATTACATGATGATGTTATCGACGAAAGTATGTTACGACGCGGGACAGACAGTGCCAATGCAATATTTGGAAATTCGGCTTCTGTTTTGGTTGGGGACTTTTTATTTGCCCGTGCATTTCAATTAATGACTGAAGATGGATCTTTAAAGGTTATGCGAATTGTCTCTCAGGCCTCTGCAACGATTGCAGAGGGTGAGATTTTGCAAATGACGATGCAAAATGATTTATCGACTTCTGTCTCTCGTTATTTTGAAGTCGTGTACGGTAAAACTGCGGCATTATTTGCAGCATCTTGCAGAGTTGGGGCTCTTGCTGCTGAATGTAAGTCTCAGGATGAAGAGGCCTTGGACGTGTATGGAACTAATCTAGGCATGGCATTTCAATTGGTTGATGATGCATTGGATTATTCGGCTGATCAAGAAAAGTTGGGCAAAACGGTTGGGGATGATTTTCGCGAAGGTAAAATTACCTATCCCGTATTGATAGCTTATGAAAAAGCAGATGCCGAAGAAAAAAAATTCTGGGAACGTGTCATTGAAAAAGGTGAGCAAAACGAAGAAGATTTGCTGCATGCTTTTTCGTTAATTCGTAAACATCACGCGATTGAGGCAACATTACAAGAAGCAATGGTTTTTGCTAATAAAGCATGCGATGCATTGGCTCACTTCCCAGAAAGTGAATTACGTAATTTATTCCAAGATATTGCCAAATATACGGTAAATCGTCATTTTTAAAAAGGAAAATGACAAAGTTTATCATAACCTAGAGAAGTAATTTGCTTTAAAAGCCTTTCATCTTCTTTGGGTAATGCTGTGCAATAAAAATGGTTATTTCTAACTTCATGAGACGTAATTGGAACCTCGTTTTGTAGAAGTAAATCAATGCTATGTTTTGCAACAGCGGTTGCTGGATCTAACCATTCAATATGTGAAGGCGAAAGTTTGCGTAAAATATCCAATACAAATGTATAGTGTGTACATCCCAAACAAACAGTATCAATTTTATGGGCATTGGGCATTTGCAACAATGTATCCAGTTCTTGTTGTATTTGCGCAATTTCAAAAGGCTCTTGCCGAAATACAGCCTCTGCGATTTTGGCTAAATGGGGGGACCCATAAGCAATAAGTTCGCAATCAGACGCAAATTGCTGTTTTAATTCGTAAAGATATGGCCGTTTTACCGTGGCTCGTGTTGCCAATAGGCCGATATGTTTGCTTTGACTAATACGTGCTGCCCAACGAATGGGGGGTACGCAGCCAACAAATGGAACTTTGGGATAGTGCTGGCGCAAAGCTTGTAGGGCAATGGTGCTGGCAGTATTACATGCAATAATAATTAAATCAGGTTGTAATTTTTCAATCGCATGACCCATTAAGGTAACAATACGTTGAATTAAATAATCATCAGGTTGTTCCCCATAGGGAAAGATTAAATTATCGGCCAGGTAATCGATTGATGGTTTGACAGACGTCACCATTAATTGTTGACGGAGGTTTTGAACGATGCCTAAACCCCCGATCCCTGAATCAAATGCAAGAATATGATATGGCATTTAATGTATATTGCTTTGATTAAAGGCGAGATTGCTTATAGGCTAGGGCTTCTTTTTCATTACTGACCCCACCGTGTTTTGCTGACCACGCACAAGGATCTTCAAGAAAACGGCGAATTTCGGACGTATCTCCATTGGAAAAATAAGGGTATTCGGAGCTTACTTCCAAAATATCCCACCAAGTACAAAGTGAATGTAAGGTAATCCCCATTTCACTTAAGGTTTGATAGGTGCTAGAAAATACACCATAAAAGAAAACAACAAAAGCATGATTCACAATGGCGCCAGCGTCACGAAGTGCTTTGGCAAAGCCAACCTTAGACATTCCGTCTGTGGTTAAATCTTCAACCAATAGGGTTCGCATATTTTCAGGAACATCCCCCTCAATCTGCGCATTTCGTCCAAATCCCTTTGGCTTCTTACGAACATAAGCCATGGGGGTCATCATACGATCAGCAAACCACGCAGCAAAGGGAATACCCGCAGTTTCGCCACCGACAACAGCATCAAAAGATTCATATCCGACGTGACGACAAATTTTTTCAACGCCTAATTCAATAATTTTTGCCCTAGCTCTGGGATAAAATATGATTTTTCGACAATCGATATAGACAGGGGATCGCCATCCCGCAGTCAGAAGATAGGGATCTTCTGGGCGATAGTTCACAGCCTTAATTTCCAAAAGTAATCTTGCTGTAATAAGGGCTGCGTCACGATCCCATTCTGTGACACGTGGGGAACGTGGTTGTTTTCTAGATGAAGGAATAGTTGTTTGAGACATTATTTTTTTTGCTCTGTAATCAAGACGTTTTACAATAAGTAAAGCTTTTATATACCTTTTTACAAAAAAAAGCAGCAGTTATCGTGTCTAAAATGTCAAAAGCCAATACAAAATGTTATATTTACGTTATAACTGCTCTTTACTCTTTAGCTTTTGCTTCTTATTCTCATTGTTATAAAACAAGTAGGTTAGGATAGGCGTGTGGTTATTCAACAAAAAAACATTCAAAGGCGTTGTGAACGTTCCGTAATTACAGCATACCAAGAGTTAAAGTCTGCTGGTGTAAGTGAGATACGAATTTTTCAAAGTTGTACGAATTTATATCGAATCTACCATCCAGAAGCCTCTATTAATGAGGCAAGATTGCTGGTTTCAGAATGGATTGATCATCACATTTATCAAAATAATCACCAAAAAACGCGTGGATGCGATTGCGACGAAAAGGGTAATCTGAAACATTAAGCTGTTTTGATACCCTTTTGTTATTAAGTAATTGATTACATTACCACTGTTTTGAACTTTTCAAATCCCTCTCTTCTGGTCCAGTATATAGCTGACGCGGACGATATATTCTGCGCAAAGGATCGTTGAAAGCTTCTTTCCACTGGCTGACCCAACCTACTGTTCTTGCAACGGCGAAGAGGGCAGTGAACATACTTTCTGGAATACCCATTGCTTTAAAAATAATGCCAGAATAAAAATCAACGTTAGGATATAATTTACGTTGCACGAAATATTCGTCTTCTAGTGCATACTTTTCCAATTCCACCGCAAGTTCAAGTAAGGGATCATTTTCAATCCCTAGCTCTTGTAATACTTCATCGCATGTTTTTTTCATAATTTTTGCACGTGGGTCAAAATTTTTGTAAACGCGATGACCAAATCCCATCAAGCGAACGTCACTGTTTTTATCCTTAACCTTTGCAATAAAATCAGGAATATTTTCTTTTCGACCGATGGAATGTAGCATTTTAAGAACTGCTTCATTTGCCCCACCATGGGCTGGTCCCCACAATGATGCAATACCAGCAGCAATGCAAGCAAAAGGATGTGCCCCTGTTGAACCAGTCAGTCTGACAGTTGATGTAGATGCGTTTTGTTCATGATCTGCGTGTAAAATTAAAATACGATCTAAGGCTCGGCTGTAGATGGGATTAATTTTATAAGGGGTGTCGGGACGAGCAAACAACATATTCAAAAAATTCTCTGAATAAGAGTAATCCGCTCTAGGATAAACGAAAGGTTCGCCACGAGAGTATTTATAAGCCCATGCCGCCAAAGTAGGCAGTTTGGCAATTAAGTGAATAGCTGAAATATCACGGCTTGTTTCGTTTGAGGTATCAGTTCCCTCTGGATAGAAGCCTGAAAGACCAGCAACCGTGCCACAAAGAATAGCCATAGGATGTGCATCACGACGAAATCCATTAAAGAAATTGCGGATTTGTTCATGGAGTAAGGATTTTTCCTCTAGACGTGTAACAAACTCATTATATTCGTGACGTGTAGGTAAATTACCGTACAACAAAAGATAAGCAACTTCTGGAAAAGTTGATTGCTCTGCAAGTTGTGTAATGGGATATCCTCTGTAAAGGAGAACTCCTTTGTCCCCATCAATAAATGTAATTTTACTTTCGCACGATGCTGTGGTCCCCAGTCCTGGATCGAAGGTAAAAAGCCCCATATCTTTTTGTAAATTACGAATATCGATAACGCTACTACCATTGGTTCCAGATAAAACGGGCAGGGTCGCTGTTGTGCCCTTATAGCTGATGGTTACGGATCCTTCGTCTTGTGGGGGGGGGAAGGATGGAGTGTTTGTTGTTGATTGTGTCATACACGTACTCCTTAAATAAATTGTTTAAAATAAAAGTATAGACTTTACTCGCAAGAATAATATAGCAAAACTGAAATTATCGCTTTTCACGTCTATGAGAGGGATTAAGGTTTTTATGAATGATACTCAGAAAGTCGACCTTTGTAAAAATCAATTTCAAACCAATATTGGCATGAAAATTCTATTTTAGCCAAAGCACATGTTGGGAAAGATATTGACAGTAAATGTTGTGCGTCATTGTTTTTTGTCGTTGGGGCAAGTAAATCATAGGCAAATTGATGTAACCCGGGATTATGGCCTATAATTAGAACAGTGTCGCCTTGTTCAACATGATGCGTATATTTCAATAACGTTTGGGTATCGGCCAGATATAAGTCTTTTGATACTGTCACACGAGATGAAACGGTATTTAAATTCAAAAATTGTAATGTTTCCTGCGTGCGTGATGCTGCACTACATAAAATAACATCTATTTTAGATGCAATGTTTTTTAAAAGCTTTCCTTGACTGATGGCTTGCTGCTGTCCGTGCGGGGTTAGAGATCGTTCGAAATCCGTAGTTCCCTGTTTGTTTGCTTGGCCATGTCTTAATAAGAAAAGGGTTAATGGAGTAGGAGAAGGCATTATTGTTTTTCTTTTTGCTCTGCTATAGCTTTATGGTGCTGAATTACTTCTTTAATAATGAAATTTAAGAATTTTTCTGCAAAATCAGGGTTTAGATGGGCAGATTTTGCCATTTCACGCAGACGCATAATTTGTTGTGCTTCTCTTTGATGGTCCGCTGCTGGCATATGGTAGGTTGCCTTAAGTTCGCCAACACTTTGAGTTAAACGAAACCGTTCTGCTAAAATATGGATTAATGCATTGTCAATATTGTCAATACTTAATCTTAATTTTTTAAGCTGTTCTAATGCTTCTTCTGGGGTAAAAGATGAGGTCATAGCACGATTCCTTTAAATAAAGATGACAATATAGATATAACGAATTTATAATGATAGTTTAATAGAAATATTTATAGCGAAATATCAACCCAAGACAGATGTCCCCCTTTGCTGGCACCCGTATCCATAAATACAGCGACCCCACCACCATATCCTTTGCGAACCCAAGGACGACCATCTGTTGATCGACAGTCATGACCACAATAAAGTGTATACCCAGCGGGGATATGATTAATCCAATTTAATTTACGAACAGGATAGCCATCATGATACATTTTGTTGGTTGTTTCGCCATATAATGCACGAGATAATAAAGAAGTAATGGGGGTTAATGGTTTTGGAGAGGGTTCGGTTAACATTCTCGTATGAAACCCACCATGGACAAAGATGAGTTTGTTGAGGATTAACCATGCAGGTGCTTGTTCTAATGCTTGCAAGATTTTGTTAGGGAGTTCTTTATCTGGATGACTTTTGATTTGATCAATAGTCGTGTTAAGGGCGCTGTCACGGCGTACTCTGTATCCTTTTAAAAATAATCCTAATTTACGATCATGATTACCAATTAAAAACAGGCCTCTTTTTTCTTCTTGAATTTTAATCATCAATGCCATGACATTACCACTGTCTGGTCCGTAATCTACTAAATCGCCAAGTTGAATAATAAAGTGGTTTGTATTAATCGCATGACGAAAGGCATGGATATCACCATGTACATCACCAATTATACGTATAGATTTAGGGTAAGAGGACGGTAAAACAGACATAACCGTCAATTTAACAATAAAGCATCGATTTTGCATCTATATAATTACAAAAAAAGTGATTTATCTAATGTTCACTTTTTTTTGTTGGAATATATCGCTTTTTTGACTGGTTATAAGAGGTCTGTTGGCTATATAAATTATATAAAATTGAAGAGGGCATATTATGAGTAACGATAAACGCATTCATCATTTAGGATTACAACGTAAAGTTTGCAGTGCTGAAGAAGCCGCACAATGGATCAATCCTGGTGATATTATAGGAACTAGCGGTTTTACAGGATCAGGATATCCCAAAATAGTGCCAGGAGCACTAGCAGCGCGTATCAAACAGGCCCATGAACAGGGAAAAGAATTTAAAATAAAGTTATTAACAGGGGCATCTACAGGTCCTGAACTTGACGGTGTCTTGGCTGAAGTTAATGGTGTTTCTTATCGTACCCCGTTTAATACAGATCCCAAGATGCGTAAACGTATTAATGACGGTGATACCAATTATTTAGATATGCATTTAAGTTATGTTGCTCCTTTATATCGCAGCGGTGCGTTGGGTGATATGGATGTAGCGATTATTGAATTATCCAGCATTCGTGCTGATGGTACTTTGGTTGCATCAACAGCGGTGGGTAATAATCAATTATGGTTAAATAGTGCCAAAAAAGTTATTTTAGAGGTTAATCATTGGCAACGGGCTGAATTAGAAGGGATGCACGATATTTGGGAAGTATCCCCAACTTTCCCGCAGAAAATAGTTCCTATTGTTAATCCACATGATCGTATTGGTAACCCTTATATGACGGTGGATCTTGATAAAGTGGTGGCTATTGTTGAAACAAATGCCCCAGATCGCAATGCGCCTTTTTCCCCATCAGATGGTAATGCCCGTGCGATTGCTGGGCATTTAATGGAATTTTTTAATTATGAAATTAAAAAGGGTAAAATGCCCCAGCAGTTGTTACCACTGCAGTCCGGCATTGGGAACGTTGCTAACGCAGTGATGGAAGCCCTTAGTCAGGGACACTTTGAAAATCTAAGTGCTTATACCGAAGTTATACAAGATGGTATGCTTAGTATGTTGGAAACGGGAAAAATGCGTATTGCTTCGGCAACTTCGTTTTCGTTAAGTCCAGAAAAAGCACAATATTTTAATGATAATATTCAAAAATTCCGTCAAAAAATTATTTTAAGACCTCAGGAGATTAGTAACCATCCCGAAGTTATTCGCCGTATTGGATGTATTGCCATGAATGGTGCTATTGAGGCTGATATTTTTGGGAACGTTAATTCAACGCATATTATGGGATCACGAATGATGAATGGTATTGGTGGTTCTGGTGATTTTACGCGTAATGCGTATGTATCTATATTTATGACCCCTTCATTGGCTAAAGATGGGAATATTTCATCTATTGTGCCCATGGTTCCTAGGGTTGATCATATTTCACAAGATGTGCAAGTTATCGTAACCGAGCAAGGGCTAGCTGATTTACGCGGTCTATCCCCAAGATGTCGAGCCAAGGTTATTATTGAGAATTGTGCGCATCCCACTTATAAACCTCTTTTAACGGAATATTATAAATTAGGGTTAAAAAATACGCCGATGCAAACCCCTCACTTTTTAAGAGAGGCACTATCATGGCATGAAAAATTTGTTTCTACAGGAACGATGTTGCCGAAATAATAACTGTATACCGTTCTATCGATTAATATTCGTGAAATATCAATCGATAGAACATGCAATTTATATGAAAGATACTTATTATCTATTAAATATTTAATTGATAATTACACAATTCTTTCGAGCAATTTACTCTTTGAAACTGTTTAATTTTCCTTAAACAGTTTGCAACGGTTGGTCAAATAAAGAGCTTAATAAGTTGTATTCAAATAAAGAGCTTAATAAGTTGTATATTGAACAGATCTAAAATGATTACGGTTAAAAGATAATTGTTCAGGGGTTAGCTGAAAGCCAACCATTAACTCGTATCCATCAGGGGTTCTTGCAGGCGTTGCAGGGATTTTAAATAAGATTTTATCTGACTTTATTCTGGTTTGATCAATATTGTCAGGAAAATCGACGGTGGCGATCAGATTTTTTTTCTCGACAATCGCACCATTGCGGAAAGTTGCGATAAAATAGGGGATACGATAGTGTCGCTCTTGGGCTGCTGGGCCGCGTTGAACTTGCATGGTTACACTAAGCGTTGTATCGATTTTGTCTTGAAAATGTTTCTTTTTGTTTTTTTTCTCTTCTTTACTGGCATTTTTAGGATCATCAATACAACTTCCTTCGACTCCTAAGATACTGGCCCTGGTCACAAGATGAGAGATATCTGCCTTTTGATCTGCAAATTCGTAATAATCTGAAGCTGTAGGAACAACAGAAACTTTTGGGCAGGCGGGGGGAAAGTCATAGGTTACTTGTTCTGCACATCCCCACAAGAAAAAGCTAGAACCAAGTGAGATAGATAATAATTTAATTGTCTGTTTATGAAGAGCGTTTGAAAGAATCATAACTTTCCTGCCAATATAGTGTTATACGATCACTGAGTGTCATACCATAAAACAAAATGCTTTAATGTAAAATATGTTCTTTATATTAAAGTTCGATTGTTTAATGGTCTCTTGCTTACCAGCGCAAGTCGAAATATATAGTATATATATAGAATTTTATTAGTTATTTGGGAAAACGATGCCTAATCAAAATATTGATGCTTCTATTGAGCATTCTCGTGCATTAAAAGTCTTGTTGGCAGGACCACGCGGTTTTTGTGCAGGGGTCGATCGTGCCATTCGTGTGGTTGAAGAGGCGTTGCGCAGGTATGGTGCCCCCGTATACGTACGTCACGAGATTGTCCATAATCGAACCGTAGTTGAAAATTTAGAAAAAAAGGGTGCTATCTTTGTCGAGGAACTCGACGAGGTGCCAGAAGACGCACATGTTGTTTTTTCAGCTCATGGGGTACCAAAAACCGTTCCTTTAGAGGCAGTACGTCGGAATTTATTATATTTGGATGCAACTTGTCCTTTGGTTTCCAAAGTACACAGAGAGGCCGAACGTCATTTTGCAGATGGTGGGGCGAATTCCCGTCATATTTTGATGATTGGACATGCAGGACATCCTGAAGTTGTTGGCACAATGGGGCAATTACCCGTTGGAGCTGTAACATTAATCAAGGATGCTGACGAAGCCCGAACAGTACAGCCAGAAAATCCCGATCGTTTGGCATTTATTACACAAACAACCTTATCGGTTGATGACACTGCTGAAATTGTTGCTATTTTACGTGAACGTTTTCCTAAAATAGAGGGGCCAAAACGCGAAGATATTTGTTACGCTACGACGAATCGTCAAGAAGCAGTTAAACGTATCGCTCCAGAATGTGATCTGGTTTTGGTTATTGGATCGCCTAATTCATCAAATTCACAGCGTTTACGAGAGGTTGCAGAACGTTCTGGTGCACCCAAAGCTTTATTAATTCCTAAATTAGAGAATTTAGAGTGGGATGCATTGGACGGTGTTAATGTTTTGGGGATTACAGCAGGGGCCTCTGCACCAGAGACATTGGTTCAAGAGATTATTGAAGCACTATCTCAAAAATTTACATTGGATATTGAAGAACGCATTGTTAAAGAAGAACATGTTACGTTCAGTTTGCCAGCACCCTTAGGATAAGAAGGAACTAGGTCTTATCTCATGGCTGTTTATACACAAGTCAGCGAACAAGAAGTGATCCAATGTCTGAAAAATTATGATATTGGCACGCTTGTTATGCTCAAGGGAATTGCACAAGGGGTCGAAAATAGCAACTTTTTGTTAAAAACGACATCAGGGCAATATATTTTAACACTGTATGAAAAACGCGTTGATCCACAAGAATTGCCTTGGTATTTGGATTTGATGGGTCATTTGGTTAAAAATGGAGTATCTTGTCCTTTACCAGTGCAAGACAAACGTGGAAATGCATTAACTGTTTTGGCTGGTCGTCCAGCGGCTATTGTTACCTTCTTAGAAGGTAAAGAAACTTCAGAAATTACACCTGATCATTGCTTTGCCTTGGGCAAGGCAATTGCAAAATTGCATAAGGCAGGTGAGGGGTTTGAACAATATCGTAAAAATAATGTTGGGCCAGACTCTTGGCTAGGATTACTTGAAAAAATTACTGGGCTTGGACATGATGATTTAGTGCAAGAGATAAAGCCTGTATTAATGGATATTCTTGCTCAATGGCCAACGGATCAGGAACAATTACCAACAGGTCAAATTCATGCAGATATTTTCCCTGATAATGTATTTTTCAAAGATAATCAGTTAAGTGGCTTTATAGATTTTTACTTTGCGTGTACTGATTTACTTGCCTACGATTTAGCAATAGCTTTGAATGCATGGTGTTTTACAGAAGATGGGCAATGTTTAACAAATTGTGTGCAGGCATTAATTGCAGGGTATGAAACGATTCGTCCTTTAACTGAAATTGAAAAAAAGTATTTTTCAGTTTTAAATATGGGGGCGGCATTACGTTTTTTATTAACACGGTTGCATGATTGGATTCATACCCCTTCAACTGCACTGGTCACTCCTAAAGATCCCAAGCCTTATTTATATCGATTAAGATATCATCAAACGCTTAACTTGGTTGCTAATGGATAATATCGTGTCACAGGTTTCGTCCGGTCAGATTGTTGAAATATGGACAGATGGCGGATGCGCACCCAATCCAGGGCCTGGTGGGTGGGGGGTTTTGTTACGGTTTCGTGGTTCCGAGCGTGAAATAAAAGGTGGAGAACTCGAAACAACGAATAATCGTATGGAGCTTACTGCCGCTGCTGTGGCTTTGGAAACCTTAACCAGACCATGTCATGTTGAACTTTATACAGATAGTGAGTACGTGCGACGTGGAATTACTGAATGGCTGGCTGGATGGAAGAAAAATGGCTGGAGGACAGCTGCTAAAAAACCAGTAGCCAATGTAGATTTATGGCAGCGTTTGGAACAAGCTGCTCAAAAACACGATGTTTGTTGGCACTGGGTTAAGGGGCATGCGGGGGTTGCTGAAAATGAACGCGTTGATGAATTAGCAACGCTAGCTAGGCAAGAACTTACCGGTTCCTAATGAATACACGTGCGGTTATAATATTGATGCTTTGACAAGAGCGTCAAAGCATTAATTCGCAAAGTAGAGATAAAGCAGATTATAGATCATTAAAATCAAACTTTATCAGTAACCTTCACCCACACTTTGTTGTAATATTGTGCTGCGATTACCCCCTGGTTGACCAGCATAAGTATCATAAGATGCTGCAGCGTTGTAAGGGGGCGAAACTGGTGCGTTGAAATAAGCCCTTATCCCCGTTCCAGGGATGGTAATAGAGGGACCATTATAAGGTCTGTTTGGTGATTGGCTTGGTGTTGAACCTGGTAAACCTGGACCTTGCTGAGAGGTTACAGTATTAGATTGGGTCGCAGTCATAGAACTGGTATAATCTTCTACGGGTTGATATTGAGACATACCAGGCCCTGGAACCGGACGAGAGTTTTGTGCCATGCCAACCGAAGTTAAGCCCATACTGCCTATGATAATTGAAAAACTTAATAAAGTTTGTGAGAATGTTTTTTTTATTATCTTCATTTTTTTAATCCTTTTCCCTACTGTCACTTAACAAATAAGTGTTTTTCCTAGTTTATCAATGATAAAGAACCAGTATACAGGATTTTTTTTAAAAAATGGTTTTTATGTCATATTTTAAAAAATTATTTTAGTGGTGATATATAAATATTTAAGACGAATTATGGAATTAAACATATTTTATATTATAAACTATGATTAAATATAAATAAGATCATTACTCTGTAAATGTTAAGATAAAAGGCACGATCAATGAGCACAGAAAATCATACCAGTATAATGCCAATTGCTTTAAAGGATAACGAAGTTCAGGAATTAAACGCTGCTTTGGACAAATTAGAGTCTGGAAGAAGTGTTCTATTACGTTTGGCTGATATTATGGGAGGGGCTGTTGGTCATGCTGTCAAATTAGGTGGCCGCAGCCTAGGGATTTCAGCAAATTTTCAACAAAAGGTACAGAACCTTGCTGATAACGCTATTCAATGTGCGTTTGATGTTGCGGTTGTGGGGATGGACCCTAAATTAAATTTGTTCAAAGACATCCAAAAATACAAGAAGATACGTAATACCGCTGTACAAGCAATGGTCGTAACATCGGGGGCTGTGGGTGGATTTGCTGGGTTAACAGGAATGTTGCCTGATATTAGCTTTACAACCTTGGCTTTGATGCGTGAAATCGCCTGTATTGCTCAAGAAGAAGGGGAAGATTTAAATAGTGAAGAAACCAGACGGGCATGTTTAGAAGTTTTTGCGTTGCGTTCATTTGGAAATATTGGTCGGGCACATGATGAAAGTGAATTGGGATTCTTTTCTGCACGTTTGATGTTGCGTGGTCGCCCTATGGTTTTACTAATGGCAGATATTTCTTATCAATATGGACTTAGTCTTTCCCAAAAACTTAGTTTACAAATGATGCCTGTGGTCAGTGCGCTATGTGGGGCATCGTTAAATGCAGCATTCCTAGCTCATTATCGTTCTTTGGCGCGCGTGCATTTTATTGCCCGTCGTTTGGAACGTAATCATGGTCCTTTGGCCAAGGAAACTATAGAATTTATCCGTAAGCAGCGTTTTAATCAGTATTCTGCCGTATAATTTATGTTAGACAAACCACAATTAACCTCAGAGCTTTTGTTAAATGCCTATAAGGAAGGAATATTCCCTATGGCAGACGACAGGGATGATCCGCAACTATATTGGTATCGTCCAGAACAAAGAGGGATTATTCCCTTAGATCAATTTCACCTTCCCAGAAGATTGGCTAGAACGGTGCTGGCTGATTTGTATGAGGTCAAAGTTGATACGAATTTTGAGGCAGTGATTGACGGTTGTGCCTGCCCCGCCAAGGGGAGAGAGGAAACATGGATTAATCAGCCTATACGTTTATTGTTTTCTGATTTATTTGAACGGGGATACGCTCATACAGTCGAGGTATGGGACGGTATTAATTTAATTGGTGGTCTGTATGGTTTAGCCATTGGGCAGGCTTTTTTTGGTGAAAGTATGTTTTCACGTAAACGGGATGCCTCTAAAATAGCATTGGTGCATTTGGTTGCTCGGTTACGGTTGGGTGGTTTTCAGTTACTTGATACACAATTCATGACAACACACCTGACGCAATTCGGTGGATATGAAATTGACGAAATTGAATATGATTATCGTTTAAAAAGATCAATCTGCCAATCTGCACAATGGTTGGATAATCAATGGAAAGCCGATATTTTTCAAGAAATCAAAGCAATGCGTGCCTCTGCTTGGCAAATGTAATAATTGTTCATTATATATAGATCTATCGTCGGAAAAATCATAATAACGGTTGTGATTTTATTATCTTAAGGAAAAGAAATGCCATCACCTTTGCAAAAAATTATTCAACAACATCATTTGATATCGCTTGGGACGGGGATGATTGCTGCCTTGGGATCTTTTGGATCTTTTTTTGTGACTTTTGATGGTATGGCACAAGATACAATGCAACGACCTTTATTTATGCCAACGCGGGATGCGACGGTCGTTTATGCTGTGCAACCTGAAAATTCACCCTTAGTACAAACACGCAAAATATATTTCTCTGGCAATGGAAACACCTTACGAATTGATGGTCCAAATCATATTGGAATGACGATCGTTGATTCAGCAAAAAAAACGGCCATCGTGATTGCCAATAAATCCAAAGTATATACAGTCATTCCCAGTAAGTCTGGGCAATCTGGTTTGTTTTTAGATGATAATATGAAATTTGTGAAAAAAGGATCAGATCGGGTTGCTGGGATTTTATGTGATCGTTGGAAGGTTACCGGCAGTAAAGGTAAATCTGACGTTTGTATTACAAAAGATGGAGTTTTATTACAGCAAGAGGGCGTTGACGCTGATGGTCAAGAGGGAAAAACGGTTGCCATTTCCGTCGATTATAATGCTTTACCCGCATCTACTTTTCAGGTGCCTGTTGGTTATCAACAAATCAAGTTACCTGAACGAAAAGGGGACGTCCCTGCATTGGTTACCCCCAACAGTAATGGTCAACCTTTAAGTCCAATAAAGGCACAACCTCTTGATCCAAGTAAGGGGGTTAAGGTAAATGCAAATGAAAATCCATTTATCACCCCACAACGTGATGTGGATGTTGTTTATGCAATTGCCGCTGCAATGCCTGGGTTACCACCGTTTCATCAACGGATGCGGTGGTCGGTTGGCGAATGGAAACAACGTATAGATTCCCAAGGCGTTGATACGTATATGATTACTGATTATCGTAAACGTGAATTGGTTGTTTTAAATCCAGAGCTTAGGAAAAAAACTACGATGCCTGCACCTGGGGATGCCATTTTAGCACCTGGTCAAAAACCATCTGGTGATTATATCAAAGTGGGCGAAGCAACGGTTGCAGGGCAACATTGTAACGAATGGCAAATTGTTGATAGCGAGGGAAACCCCAATGATATTTGTTACACAGATGACGGGGTTATGTTAAGGGTTGTTCGTAATAACATCCCATTAGTGGTAGCATTGAAAGTAGCGTATGCACCGCAAGATTCTAAATTATTTAATGTGCCGACCAATTTGAAAGAATTGGCACCAGCACATCCATAAAAAAGATTAATGTTATAGGTTATATTGTTTTTGCGGCTTGTAAAACCTCTTCAACGTGACCTGTAACTTTAACTTTAGGCCAGATTTTAAGAATTTTACCCTGCTCATCAATTAAAAAGGTTGTGCGTTCAATACCCATATATTTGCGTCCATACATGGATTTTTCGACCCAAACACCATAATTTTCAGTGACACTTCCCCCTTCATCAGAGGCTAGGGGGAATGTTAGGTTGTATTTGTTGGCAAAGGCTTGTAATTTTTTTACTGGGTCTTTGGAAACCCCAATGACTGGGATATTTAAATCATTTAAAGCAGCTAAATTCTCTTCAAAGGCACATGCTTCTTTGGTGCATCCTGATGTATCGGCTTTTGGATAAAAATAAAGAATAAATTTCTTTCCCTGTAACGAAGCAAGAGAGATTGAATTATTTAACTGCGTAGGCATATTGAAATCGGGTGCTTTTGCACCTTCGGTTAATTGAGTCATGGTTATTCCTTGCAAGGTTGTATTTATACAGACTGATTAAGCTTATCATACAAAACTTATGGTAAAGGCCCAACAGTTTTAATAAAAATCTTACGAACTTGTTGACCAATTTTGTGGGCTTTTTCTTGTATGGTTTGTAGAGGGTTATCAGTATGTCTTTTGGATTTTTTTAATAAATCTCTGGATAATACTTCTATGATGGTTGGGGTAACTTCATTTGATAAATCTTGTGGTGGATGTTTTCCAAAAAAGATTCGTAGTAAACTTTGTGTATTGCGCCAAAAGTGATCTGCTTTGATTAAAGTTTTTGCTTCTTTGGGGGATAAATATCCATGATTTGCCAATCGACGCAAAGCAATACGGGTGCAAGGATGGCGTACTACCGCATCGCGAGCAGTTAATTGTAAGGCTTGGGCAATAAATTCAACTTCCATCAACCCACCTGTTAGATGCTTGATGTCCCACGGACTGGAAGGGGGGGCATCACGTAATAACCGTGCCCTCATGTTGGCAACATCTTGTAAGATAGCTTGGTTGCTATATTGATGCGGGGGGGTTGATAAGGCGTGATTAATTGCAGCCATAACGCGTTTTTGTAACTGAACAGAGCCACCAATAACGCGTGCGCGCGTTAAAGCCATCCGTTCCCATGTCCATGCTTCTTCTTTGTGATATCGTTCAAAAGAGGAAAGGGAAACCGCAACTGGACCTTTACTGCCAGAGGGACGCAAACGCATGTCAACCTCGTATAATGGGCCAGCTGTTCCAGCATTGGTAATGGCTGTGATAAATGTTTGGGTTAAACGGATATAATAATTATTTGTCGATAAAGATCGCTGGGCTGGGATTGCGTTTGGGGTGCAGACACTTTCATATGTTTCGGTGGGGTGATCAAAGATTAACATTAAATCCAGATCAGATCCCGAAGCCATTTCCCACGAACCTGCTTTACCTAAAACAACAATACAAATACCACCATCGGGAACAATACCGTATTTCTGTTGATGTTCTTTAGTAACTTTATCAAGTAATGCCTTCATGATGGTATTGGCCATGGCCGTACGTAAAATATGGGTTTTATTTAACCCTAGTTGATTTTCAATACGTGCAACTGATAATCTGAATTCTTCACTGTGAACCAAGCTGTGCAATGCTGGTAATGCATCAATGTAAGATTCAGAATTTTTCAAATAATCACGAATAGTTTTTTGCAAATTAAAGCGGCTTTTAACAATATTTACTTCTAATAAAGCATCCAGTGCTGAAGGATTATTTGCAATATATTCTGCTATAAAATGTGATGTTCCTATGATAGATGAAAGCCGTTTAATTAAGGCAGGGTTTCGTTCAAACAAAGAAAGCAATTGTATACCTGCACGATGACGTGCCAACAAAGTATCAAATCGCTGTAAAATAAGTAAAGGGTTTCTTTCGTTAGCAAAGGCATCTAAAATTTGAGGTAACACATTGGTTAAAATCGTTCTTGCTTTTGCTGTTCTTAGGGCCCTGGGACCACTGCCGTTCCACGATTGTAGAATAGTTGCAGCTTCATCAGGAAAACCTTTATTATTAAGATATTCTTTTAATTCGTGGGTAGGCATATCCAAGACGTATCGTTCTTTATGCTCTGGAGCAGCGAAAAGACCATCAAATGTTATACGTACGTGATGCATTAGAGGAAACAATTCACGAGCAAATTGTTCTGGGTTATCATATCCCATAAAGACTGAGAATTTTTTTACCTCCTCTAAATTATCAGGAAGGGAGTGCGTTTGATAGTCATTTTGCATTTGCAAGCGGTGTTCTGTTTTACGTAGCAATTCATAAGCGTTGATTAATTTTTGGGTTGAAGCCGAAGGAATTAGATCTTTTTCAACGAGTTTTTTTAGCCCCCCGACAGTGGTAGAGTCCTGTAATTCAGGAAAACGTCCCCCCCAAACCAATTGCATTGTTTGAGGGCAGAATTCAATTTCTCTAATTCCACCATGTCCTAATTTAATATTTTGGCCAGTCAACCACTCTAAAGCAAGATCATCGGCAAGATTGGGAGGGAGTTGGGAGAGATTACATTTGCCAATTTTTTTATGTTGGTCAATACGATTTTTCATCGCATGAATATCGTCAATGACGGTAAAATCTAGATGCCTGCGCCAGATAAAGGGGCGGATAGCTTCTAAAAATGCATAACCTGCGGCAATATCCCCTGCAATGGGTCTGGCTTTGCTCATTGCAGTTCTTTCCCATGTTTGACCAAGGCTTTCATAATAAGTAATCGCTGCAGGCAATGATACGGCAAGGGGCGACGACGATGGATCAGGACGCAGTCGTAAATCTGTGCGGAAGACATATCCGTTTTCATCGCGTTCTTCCATTAAAGTCACAAGCTGTCGGGTCATGCGAACAAAAATCGTATTTAACTCGTCATTATCAGGATATAAGTCAGGATCATACAAAATAATCAGATCAATATCAGAAGAATAGTTAAGCTCCTTTGCACCTAATTTTCCCATGCCAAGTACAATAAAACCGCTGTTTTTATCAGGTGTTTCAGGATGGGGTAGGGTGATTTTTTTGCTTTGATGCAGTTGTAATAAAAGGTGATTAACAGCCAGATTTAAGGTTGCTTGGGCTAAATTACTAAGGGTTAAGGTTATTTCTTGTAAAGACCAAAGATTACCGATATCCGCAATGGCACAGCTAAGGGCAATTTTTTGCTTGGTAATTCGTAATATTCTGGCGGTTGCTTGGCGTGATTCTTGTGTAGAAAAAGCGTGTAGCTGTGCAAAAGTGGTTTTGCATGCTTCGTCTGGACCGTGTTGCAGTAGAAAATCAAAGAATTCGATGTCTTTTAGGATTAAATCTGATAAATAGGGACTGTTCCCACCAATTCCATGGATTAATTCTATGACCTTATCGTGACTTAACACCAAAGGATCTTTTTCTTGTTGTATCCATATTTTCTTTATATCCTCAAGAAGAATATCAGCAGAACGTTGATCCGTTGGTTTAGGCCAATTTTTGTGAAACCATGGGGTATGTGATGGGGACGATGTTGGCATATGACGGTATGTTTCCTGTTGTTTTTTAAATTGTAAAGTGATTGATAGTTTGTTCAACATGCAGCCAGAAAAAAACCATAAATCAAAGACGATAATTAAACAGAACAATCTTATACGATGGATGAAAAACTTTCTATTAGTTCTTGGATTGTTGATTGGTTTTTTTGGACTGAGTTTATTGGTTATTGGAACATATATTACGTCTAAACCTATCGATATTACCTCGATTGTACATCGATGGTTACCTTTACCAATTATTATGGGGGCAGATAAAGCCCATCCAGCAGGAAGACTGACGTTCGATAAACTTGTTGTTACGTGGCCTGTGCAAAAGCAAGGGTTGTCTGCACCTCTTTACATTGACGTTGAAGGTCTAAAGTTATTAGATGCCAAGGGTGTTGTTCAAGATAGCTTGAATCAAGGGCAAGTTGTCATATCTGCTAAGGCATTATTGCACAAAACAATAGAACCCCTATCTGTATATATTTCTGGAGTAAAATTACATTTAAAACGAGGTTCAGATAAGAAAATTCAATTAGACCTTTCTGAACAAAGAAATGGTTCTAAATCTTCTTCTATTCGTTTTAATTTAATGCATTTGCGTCAGGTCAATGCACAACAAGGATATGTTCGGTTTATTGATGAAATTGATCATAGAACCTTGAAATTACAAAATTTTGATATTCATTTAAATCCTTTTTATGTTGATCATACATTGGCTGTCATAGGGCAGATAAGGATGCAATTTGATATAAATGGTCGTAAAGTCGATATTCAAGCCAGCAGCCAGCAAGACCCAAATACCTTAATAACGCATCAATCGTTAAAGCAAAACAGAACACTGCAATGGCAGATTAAATTGGACGAAGTAAATCCTGCCGATTTTGCTGAAATTATGCCTTCATTAAATTCATTAAAGGATATTGATCTTCCTATTTCAACGACAGCGATAATTGGATTTAATATTCAGAAAAATCAATCTATATTCACCCCTTATGACGTGCTACTTGATGTGAAAATGGGAAGGGGTAAAGTAGCTGTTAATAATCAGGCCTTATACCCTTCTGCTGTGCAAGGGCGCATTCATGTAACGTTGCCACCAGATCTGCATAAGCCAGTTCATGCAGAGATTCAAAAAATTGTGTTGCAATTACGCGATCCTGAAACCTTAAATGACGATAAAAGTGGTCCTTTCTTTCAATTTAAAGGAGATATTGGATTATCAAGTCTTGTACAAACAAAAGACGTTGATATTTCTTTTTCAGCGTTTAGCCCAACATTGAATTTTGCCACTATTAAGAAATATTGGCCTGCCACAGTGGCCAAAGGGGCTTACGCTTGGGTTACAGAGAACATCACAAAAGGGATTACAAGTGACTTTAATATTGATGTAGGTTTGTCCAGTCATACAGGATTGCATCATTTAGAATTGACTCATCTAAGTGGAGGTATTCAGAATGCCAAAGACGTTGAGATTCATTGGCTGCGTCCTGTACCACCTTTGCAAAAAATGTCGGCACAGTTAGAGTTCGTAGATACTGATCGAATAAAAATTATGTATCAAGGGGGATATCAAGTCGTTTATCCCAATAATAAACCAACAGAACAGTTCCATAAATTATTAGTGCCACAAGGGGAAATGTGGATTACAGGATTAAATAACCATCAAGAGACGGGAATTATTACCCCTACTATTCAAGGACGTTTACAAGACGTTTTGGCTTTATTGTCAGAACCAAGACTACGATTACTATCGCGTCATCCTATTCCCTTTAAAAATCCATCAGGGGATGTTACGACTCAATTGCGTGTAGAGCTGCCATTAAAAAAGAAAGTTAAAATCGAACAAGTCTTAATTCACGGGCATAATGTAATCAAAAATGCTTATTTAGGGGATGTTGCTCTGGGTAAAGATTTGAAGCAGACATCCTTGGTTATAGATGTAGATTCCAAGCATTTAGAACTAACAGGAAAAGGAATCTTTTCTGTTTTTCCTGTAACATTGAGTTATGCACAAAATTTTTATCATCAACAAAATAATAGTTTGGTGGAAAATGCACAAGCTAAGTTGGAAATAACACCTGCAACTTTAAAAAAAATGGGTGTTGATACTGTGGGTGATCTAAGCGGCGTGACAGAATTATTGGTAGATTATAAAAAGTTATATGATGGACGTTCTTGGGTTAAATTGAAATTTGATTTAACCCAAGCGGAGATTAAACTGCCGATTTGGCAAAAACCTATTGGTCAATATAGCGTTATGGCAGGGGATATTGCTCTTTATAAAAATCAGCTTATCAGTATACAAAATCTTTATGCTAAAGGCACTGATTTATCGGTCGTTGCCAATATAAATGTATATCAACATATTCCTCAACAACTTAATATCACATCTTTTAAAATAGGACGATCTGTTGGACAAGCTACGTTAAATTTTCCTATGACCAAGGCTGCTATCGATAACCCATCAAAAGGCGATATCAGATTATCTATTAAGGCAAAGATACTTGACGCAGTGCCATTTATTAAAAAATATATAGGTAACGATCAAACAAAAGCAGCAAATAGTAAAAAGGGTAAAAAATACCAGGTTCCTGTTGCTGCAACAGGTCGCTATTTAGGTCCTAAAGGTCGCAGATGGGTCGTTAACTTACAAGCACAAGAAATTTACTATAGTCAAAATCAATCCCTAAGTGCTGTTACCGCATATATGGAATATAATGGGGTACGCTTGATGCGTCTATCTTATGGGATGCGTAAACCTTTTTTAGTAACGGCCTCTTTATTTCCTAAAAATCAGTATCGCTATTTTTATTTAGAAGCTAGGGATTTCGGTCAATTACTACAAACATTTGGCATAACAACGCAGTTCGAAGGAGGAGATGCAGTTTTTGAAGGAAAATTTAACGATTCCAATCCATCAGCACCTTTTACAGGAAGTGTTAATATTAAAGATTTCACTTTAAAACATGCCCCTTATGCGATGCGTAAACTAAGCGATGCGTCTATTTACGGATTATTTAAAACCCGTAAAAATAAAGAAATTGTTCTAGATGAGTTGAAAGGTAAACTTTTTTTCGATGAGGGGCGATTAAAAATAATAGATGGTTTAGTTTATAACGCAGAACTAGGAGCAACTTTAGAAGGTGGTATTAGCTTTGATCATTCCTCTTTAGATTTAGAAGGTACGATTGTTCCTGCTTACGCAATTAACCGACTTTTTGGGAGATTGCCAGGTATCGGCAAATGGTTAAGCCCTGAAAAAGGGGGAGGTTTCATTGCGGTACCTTTTGACATTAAGGGACGCTTTTCCGATCCGCAATTTGATATCTACCCATCTCGAATTTTAACGCCTGGTGCTTTAAGAAAATTATTTTAACTTTTGAATATGCTATTTTTATTATCAAATTTGTGAAAAGTATTGTTTTCTATTTTGAACATATCTGCACAAGCAAATGGGTATTTGATCGTAGTATATGTTTAAATCAATAAAAATCATTATCGGTGGGAATAATATTATTTTTGTATTGGCACAGATGTTGATCCAAATATTGGATATAGAGTAATTAAGATCAGTAAATATTAGCCACTAAAATTTTCCTATTGTCCTAGCAATATTGTAAATTTTGCCTTAATCCCGCCTTGATTGGTAATTATTGGTTTGAGGGATATTTGTTAACGTTAAAATAAAAGCATTAAAAATATTGGATGTTGGTTTCGACCATTATTTTTAATCTTATTTCTAATTGTCTTACAAAATTATAAAACCCTCTATAGTTTAAAAAGATTGTCGTGGACCAGATTTAATGGTTACTTTTGATCAAGAAGTCGTCATATTTGTTAATGTTTTTTTATGTTTTACCTTTAAGGTTCAATAGATTAAAAGAGCTATACTATTAAAAAATTATGTTTATATTTAAAGATTAAAGAAATGGAGCATTTAGTAACGTGAATGCGATCGTTATTACGGCATTAAAACGCCCGTATACATTTGTTGTATTAGCTATTTTAATTTTAATTTTCGGTATTTTATCGATTTTTCGTACCCCAACAGACATTTTCCCTGATATTAAAATACCAGTTGTTGCAGTGGTTTGGAATTATACAGGATTGATGCCCGAGGACATGTCTGGACGGGTTGTATATTATTATGAGCGAGCGTTAACTTCAACCGTTGATAATATCGAGCATATCGAAAGTAATTCATTTTACGGGCGGGGTATCGTTAAAATCTTCTTTCAACCTGGGACAAATGTCGCAGAAGCACAAACGCAGATTACTTCAGTCTCTCAGACGGTTTTAAAGCAAATGCCAAGGGGGATTACGCCCCCATTAATATTGAGCTATAATGCTTCTTCAATTCCAGTATTAATGCTAAAAGTTTCTTCAGATACGCTGACAGGTTCGCAGCTATATGACATGGCCTCTAATCTTATTCGCCCATCGTTGGTATCTGTCGCTGGGGCGGCGTTACCATCGCCTTATGGTGGGGTATCTAGTTATGTGCAGGTTGATTTAAATCAAACACGTTTATTAGCCCATGGATTAACCGCTACAGATATTGGTAATGCATTGAGCCAACAAAATATTGTTTTACCTGCTGGTGATCAAAAAATTGGGGCGATTGACTTTATGGTGCAAACAAATGCCACCCCTCGAGCAGTGGAAGAATTTAATAATATTCCAATCAAACAGGTTGGAAACGCCACGGTTTATTTACGAGATGTGGCATGGGTGCATCGGGGGGGACCACCCCAAACCAACTTGGTTTTGGTTAAGGGACATAAAGCCATTTTAATGGTCGTGATGAAGACTGGGAATGTATCCACATTAAGTGTGGTCTCTGGCATAAAAAAACTATTACCGCAAGTTCAAAAAACGTTGCCCCCAGGGGTAAAGGTAGAGGTTATTTCTGATGCATCGACATTTGTAAAAGAATCTGTGCATGACGTGGTTCATGAAATGATTACGGCGGGATTGTTAACCAGCATTGTAGTTATTTTATTTTTGGGATCGTGGCGTTCTACGTTAATTATTGCGACATCTATTCCGTTGGCTATTTTATCAGCTTTAATTGGGTTGGAACTTATGGGGCAAACAATTAATGTGATGACACTGGGCGGATTGGCATTAGCAGTTGGAATTTTGGTGGATGATGCCACCGTGATGATCGAAAATATTGATACGCACATCGAAATGGGAAAAGATCTATATACTGCCATTATTGATGCTGCCAATCAGATTGTTATTCCGACTTTTGTAGCAACATTATGCATTTGTATTGTGTGGTTCCCATTATTCGAATTAACAGGGGTTGGTGGATGGTTATTCATGCCCATGGCAGAAGCAATTATATTTGCGATGTTAGCCTCTTTTATTTTATCACGAACTTTGGTTCCAACGATGGCTTATTATTTGCTGCCTGCGCAAATTGCAGAACACGCCAATCATGATCGTAAAAAATCTTGGTTTCAGCAAGGTCTGGATCGTTTTGATGCGGGGTTTGAGCGGTTCAGACAGCGTTATAAAAATTTATTGGCGCATTTGTTGTCTATACGAAAACGTTTTATCATTATTTTCTTGTCTTTTTCTGTCTTATCTATGGGATTATTATATTTTATCGGGGAAGATTTTTTCCCCGAGATTAAATCAGCAGAGTTAGACCTGCACATGCGTGCCCCTTTAGGAACGCGTATCGAAGAAACAGGTAAAATATCCTATTTAGTTAATCAAGAAATTGAACGGTTGCTTCCAGGTCAGGTCAAGGGAATAGTGAATAATTGTGGACTGCCATTTAGTAGTTTAAATCAAGCATTTATCGCCACACCAACAATTGGATCCCAAGATTGTGATATGACTATTTCGTTAAATAATCCTGAATCCCCTATTTCAGAGTATCGACGCATCTTAAGAAACGGGTTAAGGGATAAATTTCCAGGGACAGATTTTGCCTTTATGCCTGGTGATATTACAGCAAAAATTTTGAATTTTGGATTGCCTGCTCCGATTAATGTGCAAATTGTTGGTCGTAATTTATCCAGTAATTACGAGTTTGCTAAACATGTAGCATCCAAATTAAAACGTATCCCTGGTATTGCAGATGTCAGAGTACAGCAAACGGTTACAACGCCGACATTGATGATTAACACACGTCGTACTTTTGCATTAAATACAGGACTTACAGAATCTGATATTGCAAATAATGCCTTGGCAACTTTATCAGGTAGTGGTCAAGTCGCCCCAACTTATTGGTTGGATACGAAAACGGGCGTATCACATTTGGTGAATATACAAACCCCACAGTCAAATTTGCAAACTATGAATGATCTGGAAACTATTCCCATCAATGGCCCTGATGGGGCATCAGGAAAAACAAAAACGCAAATATTGGGTGCGTTAAGCCATATTTCTCAAACAGGCACTGGGGGTGAAATATCACATTACAATATTATGCCTGTTTTTGAAATTTACGCCAGTAACGAAGGACGTGATCTAGGGGCGGTGACCAAAGATGTAAAGCAAATTGTTAAAGACGTTACCCCGCAATTACCCAGAGGATCAACCTTGGCAATACGAGGGCAGGCAACAACAATGTACGATGCGTATGGTCAGTTGCTGGGTGGGCTAGCTATGTCAATTTTGTTGGTCTACCTGATTATTGTTGTTAATTTTCAGTCTTGGTTGGATCCTTTTATTATTATTACAGCTTTACCTGGTGCTTTGGCTGGTATTGCTTGGAGCTTGTTTTTGACCCATGGTTCGTTATCTGTGCCAGCGTTGACAGGGGCAATTATGTGTATGGGGACTGCAACCGCCAATTCTATTTTGGTTGTATCTTATGCACGTGAACGATTGGCTGAACATGGAGATGCAATTTTGGCAGCGTTAGAGGCTGGATATGGTCGTATTCGTCCTGTGATTATGACAGCCTCTGCCATGGTAATTGGGATGTTGCCCATGTCACTTAGCAATACACAAAATGCACCTTTAGGACGAGCCGTTATGGGTGGATTAACGATTGCAACGATTGCAACCTTGTTATTTGTTCCATGTATATTTGCCGTGGTGTATCATCGAAAAAATCAAAAAAAGGAAACCGTGTAATGTCGGGCTTTTCTAAAAAAACAAAAACGATTTTTGGTGTGGTGATTATTGGGGTAGTTGTTTATACAGGGTTTGAAATTATCCAACGCCAACAGCATGTGCATGAGTTAACAAAACAGGCAAAAGAGGATTCAATCCCAAGGGTGCAATATATTCACCCCCAGACGGGCCCTTCGGTAAGAAATCTAACATTACCAGGGAACGTGACCGCCTGGTACCAAGCACCAATTTACGCACAAGTTTCCGGATACGTGCAGCGATGGTATAAGGATTATGGTGCTGACGTTAAGGCTGGTGATTTGCTAGCAACAATCGATACACCTGGGCTGGACGCACAATATCAAGCTGCCAAGGCAAATTTAAAGGTTGCGCAAACAAAATATCAATTGGCCAAAGTTACTGCAAAGCGATGGCAAGCTTTATCAGGAACAAAGGCGGTTTCTCAGCAAGAGGTTGATGTTCAAGCTGCAAACGCCAAAGTACAACAGGCGTTGGTTGATGCAGCTAGTCACGACGTAGCACGATATGAGGCATTACAAGGTTTTAAAAATATTCGCGCCCCTTTTTCTGGTGTTGTGACTTCACGTTTGACTGATATTGGTGATTTCGTAAATGATAATGGTGATCTAAGTCGTCATGGTAAGGCAACAGAATTATTTACGGTTGCAGATATTCAGCGTTTGCGGGTATTTGTTGATGTTCCTCAAGATTATGCTTCTATTCTCAAGCCTGGATTAAATGTTGAATTAACAACTATTCAGTATCCTGGTAAAATTTTCAAAGCGAACTATTTGACTTCAGCGCGCGCTTTTAACACAACAACACGGACTGTTACGACAGAGTTAACCGTAGATAATGCATCGCACTTGTTATGGCCAGGAACATTTGTACAGGTGCATTTTATCGCCCCAGCAGATCCAGATATTCTGATTATTCCAGAACAAGCTTTGATTTTCAGGGCCCAAGGAATGCAGGTCGCCGTTGTTGGCCCTGATAATCGTGTTCGCATGCACAATGTTCAATTGGGAAATAATCTAGGAAAGTCAGTTCAAATTTTGTCAGGGATTAGTAAGACAGATAGGATTGTTAATAATCCTTCGGCAGGGTTGTTGGATGGGCAATTGGTGAAGGTTGTGGACAGCACGCCAGGTTATAATGATGATTTCCAAAATAGTGAACATGTTACATCCAAACATGAAAATGAATCATTGAAAAAGAATGCTGTGCAACCGAGCGAGGTGCAACAATGATTTCTAATTATACTTACAACAAATATAAAAAAGCAACCGTCTGTTTAGTCACAAGTTGTTTATTATTATCAGCTTGTGATCTTGCACCCAAATATAAGCCTGTTCAATTTGCATTGCCCGATAGTTGGCAGGGAACAAAACCTTTTTTTCCTGCTAATCCAGCAGATGAAATTCCAAAAGGCACTTGGTGGACAGTATTTAATGATCCTGTGTTAAATCAGTTAGAAGAACAGCTTAATCAAAATAATCCTGATTTGCAGGCTGCGGCTGAAACTTTTATGCAAAGCAGAGCAATTTTAAGCGAGGTTAAGTCACAATTATATCCTCAATTAAATTTGCAAGCAGGTGGGGGGAAATATAAACAATCTGAAAACCGTTTATTTCGAAGCTCTACTAGTAATGGACCTATTACTGAAACCAATACAGAATATCAGGGGGCTGCATTATGGGAAATTGATTTGTGGGGGCGCATTCGCAATCAAATCAAAATGCAACGCAGTTTAGCACAGGTTAGTGCTGCAGATTATCAGTCTGCTAAATTAAGTTTACAGGCAGATTTGGCACGACATTATATGATTTTGCGGGGATATGATGCGCAAAACGAAGTTTTAAAAGAGTCCATTCAATATTACGAAGCCGCGGTTGATGTAACGCGTATGCGCCAAATGGGGGCAATTGCCGCGGGGATTGATGTTTCAAGGGCCGAGAATCAGTTGGAGATGACTAAAGCACAACAAACAGAGGTGCAAGCACAACGCGATATTACTGAGCATGCTATTGCAATTTTGGTTAACAAAGTACCAATGGGTTTTCATATTGCCCCTATAAAGTCAAATGAAGCGATGAGGGTGCCTAAGGTGCCTTTGGGTATTCCGTCCAGTTTATTACAGCGCCGACCTGACATTGCCAGTGCTGAACGTCAAATGGCTGCTGCTAATCGTGCAATTGGCGTATCAAAAGCTGCTTTTTATCCTGATATTACAATTAATGCGGTTGGCGGATTTCAGGATAAAGGCTTTGGATTGGCTAATATGCCCAACAGTATGTGGTCTGCAGCTGTCCAAGCCACGTTGCCCTTGTTTCAAGGTGGTCTGCGTAGGGCAACATTGCAAAGAAGCTGGTCACAATATCGTCAGACAGAGGATAATTATCGTTCTGTTGTATTGAATGCATTTAAAGAAGTTGCAGATAATTTAACCTTAACCCAAAGAATGACCACAAAGTTGCAACAAAATAAAGAGGCTGTAAATGCTGCATTACGTACGCAAAGTATGGCCATGTCTTTATATACGGGGGGGTTAACGAATTATCTAGATGTTGTGACTGCCCAAAATGCTGCTTTAACAGCCCGAATTGCAGAGGTTGAGACAAAAACCAGTTTGATGCAGGCCTCGGTTGGATTAATTCGGGCATTAGGTGGGGGTTGGGATATAAAGGAATTGCCCGCAAAGAATTTAGAATCTGTGGGGGTATTTCAATATCAGAATCTTAGAAACGCTCATCAATTCCCTGGGTATGAGCAAAAAGAACAATCATCAAGTTATAATCTTAAAAACGATGAATAGGATAATATGTTTAATATAATATAAAATAATATTATTTCAAAAGGGATATCATTGTATGAAGTCATGTTTACTGGTTGGATCCGTTGGACATCCCAATTTTGGTGATGAAGCAATAATGCGTGTTTGGATTGATAATTATCAACAGGTTTTGCATGACAGAATAATATTTTGTGATGGTCCAGGCAGAAATTTAAAAAAATGTATTGATCAAAGTCGCGTGCAAAATGTTCATGTTGCGTCAGAGTTACAAAGTATTTATAGTACGGTTGGATATTTTGATTATACTGGAAGCAAAGTAGCCATTCGGGATATCGATCATTATAAAAAAACGATCAAATTAATTGCTAAAAATTTAAGGGAATTTGAAACGGAATCCATTCATCTTTTTGGGGGCGGTTATCTAAATTCTTTATGGAAACATAATTATGGTTTGATCATTTCTTCTTTATTGGTGGGTTTAGAAGCTAAAATTCCTGTATTTGCTTCTGGTTTAGGGGTATTACCTTGCGATCCCAAGAATCATAATCTTCTTAAATTATTGGAATATTTTATAGATCTTGATGTCAGAGATAAGGAAAGTTTTAATTTATTATCATCACTTTGCAATTCATCTGCGATCAGTTTTTCTGGCGATGATGTTCTTTTGGCTTTTTGTGCGGATAAAAATATATTGGTAAATGAGGAAGACGATCCGTCGATCGTAATTTGTTTACAAAATGACTTATTTGAAGGATACGGTTTTCTTGACAAGATTTTATCAGACGATTGTTTATCTGTATATATAAATAAAAACATTAAAAACATTAAAATCATTTCCGCTATGGAAGACGATGTTAAAATTCAAGATCAAGCAACATTGGACAGAATTCAATCGTTTGGTATGACGGTGACTAATATTGATCATTACGCCCTAATCGAACAGGGGTTGCCAGTCAATAAACATAGTTTTTATATTACAAGCCGCTATCACTTTCACCTTATTGCATCATTATGGGGATGCAAAGGGATTGCTGTGTCCAATCATCACTACTACGACGTTAAGCATAATTCTGTAAATATCATGGGAAGCTTATGGAAAGTATGTAATCTTGATGAAGCCACAAATATTTTTTTGGATTCAGAGAAAATATCTTATCTAATTGAGTTATCATCTTCTTATAATGAAACAGTCAGAAAATTTTATATGAGTAAAAAGATTGCTTTTAGAGACTCCTTATTACAAAAAATTGGTGGAACCATAGATGATAGTTTTAATATGGACTTCGTTGTTGATTTAATAAAGACGATTGATGCCCCGTCGGTGTTATAAGTAATTAAAATTTTACATAAAAAAAGTTTAAAAGACTTGACAAAATCTTAAAAAGAAAGCAAATAAACAAGTTCTTAATCGGAACGCGGGAGAATACTCTAATCATTAAGGGATGTTTCCTTGGGGTTTTCGTGTGAACCGCGGTCTGGGTAGAAAATTTTAAGGAGACCCGGATATGGCCAAAAAGATTGTTGGCTACATTAAATTACAAATTCCTGCGGGGAAGGCAAATCCATCCCCACCAGTTGGTCCAGCATTGGGGCAACGTGGTTTGAATATTATGCAATTCTGTAAAGAATTCAATGCTGCAACGCAAAATCTTGAGCCAGGAATGCCAATTCCTGTGGTGATTACAGCATATGCAGATCGTACATTTAGCTTTATTACCAAAACACCCCCTAACACTTATTTCTTGTTGAAAGCAGCCAAGCTTTCCAAAGGGGCGTCTGTAATTGGTAAAGGTGCAACAGTTGGTACTGTTAAAATGAGTCAATTGCGTGAAATTGCTGCTGAAAAAATGAAGGACATGAATGCGAATGATGTCGATGGTGCAGTTCGCATGTTGGTTGGTTCTGCACGTTCAATGGGCTTGAAAGTAGAGGAGTCTTAAGACATGGCTAAAAATAAACGTCTTGCTGCGGCTCAAGCTACTTTGGAACGGAATAAAGTTTATTCTCTACAAGAAGCAATTGCACTAGTCCTTGGAAATGCTAAAGCAAAATTTGATGAAACGATCGAAATTGCAATCAACTTGGGTGTAGATCCTCGTTATGCTGACCAAATGGTTCGTGGATTGATGTCTCTTCCTCATGGAACAGGTAAAACATTGCGCGTTGGTGTTTTTGCTCGTGGACCAAAAGCTGAAGAAGCAAAAGAAGCTGGTGCCGATGTTGTTGGTGATGAGGATTTAGCTGAAAAAATTCAAGCTGGTCAAATTGATTTTGATCGCTGTATTGCAACCCCTGATATGATGGCTTTGGTTGGTCGTTTGGGTAAGGTTCTTGGGCCACGTGGTCTGATGCCAAATCCTAAATTAGGAACCGTAACCATGGATGTTAAAGGGGCTGTACAAGCTGCTAAATCAGGTCAGGTGGAATACCGTGCTGAAAAAGGCGGTGTTGTCCATGCTGGTGTTGGTAAAGCATCTTTTAACGCTGACAATCTTCGTGAAAATATCCGTGCATTCGTGGATGCAGTGCAAAAAGCACGTCCTACAGGTGTTAAAGGTACCTATATGAAGAAGATTTATCTTTCTTCTACGATGGGTCCTGGTGTTGAAGTTGATGTTTCTAGTGTTAACGCTGGATAATATGATATTTGAGTTATCGTTGTTTTATTGTATAAAATAACGTATATACGGGGCAAGTTTAATTTGCCCCAACCTGTCCAAGACCGTGCGTAATTTTATTTTAAAAGTATTTATTGCTGCGAACGGGAGGCGGGGCTGGTATATTATAGGTTTTAGTAATCTGTTTATGTGCTAGTGATACCGTTTAGGACAGGCGAACCGAGTTATATCTTTATGGATATAACTTAAATGGCAACCTGAAAAGTCATTTTTTTTTGACTGATCAAAATGGAGACGGGATTTGGACCGCACGGAAAAACAAGCGTTTGTTGCTTCCATGGCATCTGTTTTCGCAAATACGTCAATGCTCGTTGTTACACGTAACAAAGGATTGGACGTTGCTGCTGTTACAGAATTGCGTCGTCGTATGCGCGCTGCTGGTGCAACTTACAGAGTTGGAAAAAACCGCTTGGTCACCCTCGCCGCTAAAGGTACCCCATTCGAAGCTATTACCCCATTGTTAACTGGACCTACTGCTCTTGCATGGGCACAAGATCCAGTTTCAGTTGCGAAAGTAGCCGTCGAGTTCGCCAAAACCAATGATAAACTGGAAATTCTTGGTGGTAATTTAGATGGGCAAATGCTTGATTTAAATCAAGTTAAAGCTCTTGCTGAATTGCCTTCATTGGATGTCTTGCGTGCACAGCTGGTTGGGCTTATCTCTACACCTGCTACACGTATTGCTGGTGTTGTTCAAGCTCCTGCTGGACAATTGGCACGGGTTTTTGGCGCTTATGCGGACAAAGGTGAAGCGGCTTAGGACTAAGCGTTTTAATATTTATTGGTCTGTTGAATGTTTCAATGGGCTTGTGTTGAGCCACTTATTAGTATATAAATAGGATAGATATCATGGCTGATTTAGCTAAAATTGTTGAAGAATTATCTGCATTGACTGTTTTGGAAGCTGCTGAGCTTTCTAAATTATTAGAAGAAAAATGGGGCGTTTCTGCTGCTGCTCCTGTTGCTGTTGCAGCTGCTGCACCAGCTGCTGGCGGTGCCGCTGCTGAAGAAAAAACAGAATTTGATGTAATTCTTGCTAAATCTGGTGACAAAAAAATTAACGTCATTAAAGAAGTTCGTGCAATCACAGGTCTTGGCTTGAAAGAAGCTAAAGATATGGTTGAAGGTGCGCCAAAAACTCTTAAAGAAGGCGTAAGTAAAGATGAAGCTGAAAAAATCAAGAAAACTCTTGAAGAGCAAGGTGCTACAATCGAACTTAAATAAGATTGTAAATCAAACAGTGGTGGGGCTTTCTTCATACTGTTCGGTTTGATTTTGGCAGGGCGGAACCCATATTTGGGTATCCGCCTGCTTGGTCGTTAAAGAGAAAATTCTTTAAGTGACCTAAAATATGTATAGATTCCCTATATAGTTTAGGGGTGGGCGTAATCTTGATATAGTCAGGATTACATGTAGTTATCATTAGCCAGATTATTTGTTTTGCTGATTTTAAATAAAGTAAGCGAATATATCAGGCAACAGGCGATGGGGCACAATACACGATGAACGCGGTAAGCAAATCGTTCACGGGACGCAAGCGCATTCGCAAAAATTTTGGACGGATTCCAGAGATCGCACCGATGCCAAATCTTATTGATGTGCAGCGGGCGAGTTATGAGGCTTTTTTACAGCGCGATGTAAAGCCAGAGAACCGTACATTAACAGGATTGGAAGAAGTATTTCGTTCAGTTTTTCCAATCAATGATTTTGCAGGTAATGGCCGTCTCGAATTTGTAAATTACGAATTTGAAGAACCGAAATATGATGTTGAAGAATGTCTTCAGCGTGGATTGACCTACGCGGCACCGTTAAAGGTTGTCCTTCGTTTGATTGTTTGGGATATTGACGAAGATACAGGGTCACGTTCCATTCGTGATATTAAAGAGCAACCCGTTTATATGGGTGATATGCCCTTAATGACGGAAAATGGTACTTTCATTGTGAATGGTACTGAACGCGTTATTGTATCACAAATGCACCGTAGTCCAGGGGTGTTTTTTGACCATGATGGTGGAAAAACGCACGCTTCGGGCAAGTTTTTATTTACAGCCAGAATTATTCCATATCGCGGTTCTTGGTTGGATTTCGAATTTGACAGTAAAGATTTAATTTATGTTCGTATTGATCGCAAACGTAAATTTCCAGTTACAACATTATTATACGCACTTGAAGGTGCAAACTCTATTGCTTTACGTGATGCAAAAGTAAAAGAGGGTGGTGATATAGATTCCGTTCCTGTGCGCGGAATGGATGATGATGAAATTCTTTCTTATTTTTATAATACTGTAACCTTTAAAAAGGTTGATGGTGGTTGGGCGCGTGATTTCGAGTCAGAAGCTTTCCGTAATATGAAATTATTGGCACCTTTGGTAGATGCTGATACAGGGAAAGTTGTTGCCGATGTAAATGTAAAATTAACAGCGCGCACTGTTCGTAAAATTGCTGAAAAAACGCAACGTGTCTTGGTTCGTCGTGAAGATTTGGTCGGTCGTTATTTTGCACATGACTTAGTTAACGAAAATACAGGCGAAATCTATGCCGAGGCAGGCGAAGAGCTAACCGAGGCAACGCTTGATATTTTAGAGTCATTAAAGTTAGATGAAATTCCAACGTTGGCAATTGACAACGCGACAGGTCCTTGGATTCGAAACACGTTGGTAACGGATAAAAATACCTCTAGAGATGATGCTTTGGTGGATATTTATCGGGTCATGCGTCCTGGTGAACCTCCAACTGCTGAAACTGCTGAATCTTTGTTGCACGGTCTATTCTTTGATTATGATCGTTACGATTTGTCCGCCGTTGGTCGTGTAAAAATGAATATGCGTTTGGGTGTCGAAGCAGAAGATACCATTCGTGTATTACGCAAAATCGATATTTTACGCACAATTAAGATTATGTGTGAATTGAAAGACGGTCATGGCAGTGTCGATGACATTGACAACTTAGGAAACCGTCGTGTGCGTTCCGTGGGTGAATTGATGGAAAATCAATATCGCCTTGGGTTATTGAGAATGGAACGTGCAATTCGTGAACGTATGGGGTCTGTTGATATTGATACGGTCATGCCTCATGATCTGATTAATGCTAAACCTGCTGTTGCAGCGGTACGCGAATTCTTTGGGTCTTCTCAGCTTTCACAATTTATGGATCAAACAAATCCATTATCAGAAGTGACGCATAAACGTCGTTTATCTGCTTTGGGTCCAGGTGGATTAACCCGCGAACGTGCGGGGTTTGAAGTTCGTGACGTTCATCCAACACACTATGGTCGTATTTGTCCGATTGAAACCCCTGAAGGTCCGAATATTGGGTTGATCAACTCTTTATCAACTTATGCTAAGGTAAATAAATACGGGTTTATCGAAACTCCTTATCGCTTGGTGCAAGATGGCAAGTTGCAAGATGGATGGAAATATCTCTCTGCAATGGAAGAAGATAAATTGATCGTGGCACAGGCTGATGCAAAGCAAGATGCTGATGGCAATCTAACGGATGATTTAGTGTCTGTTCGTAAAAGCGGGGACTTTCATCTTGTAAAACCTGAAGATGTTACTGCTTGCGACGTATCGCCAAAACAATTGGTATCGGTTGCTGCTGCTTTGATCCCGTTCCTTGAAAATGACGATGCAAACCGTGCATTGATGGGATCAAACATGCAACGTCAGGCAGTACCCTTGATTCGCTCTGATGCACCATTAGTGGGTACTGGGATGGAAGCTGCTGTGGCTCGTGATTCTGGTGCAACGATCGTTGCAAAACGTGGTGGTGTTGTAGACCAAATTGATGGTGCACGTATTGTTGTGCGAGCAACTGATGAAAATGGTGCAACGCAAGGTGTCGATATCTATCGCCTTCGTAAGTATACGCGTTCGAATCAATCAACTTGTATCAACCAACGTCCGTTGGTTTATGTTGGTGATCATATTAACGCAGGTGATATTATTGCCGATGGTCCATCAACCGAGTTAGGCGAATTGGCATTGGGGCGCAACGTATTGGTCGCATTTATGCCTTGGAATGGGTATAATTTCGAAGATTCAATTTTGATTTCCGAACGTATTGCTCGTGATGACGTTTTTACCTCAATTCATATTGAGGAATTCGAAGTGATGGCGCGTGATACTAAGTTGGGTCAAGAGGAAATTACTCGTGATATTCCAAATGTTGGCGAAGAAGCGCTGCGTAACCTTGACGAGGCAGGTATCGTCTATATTGGTGCTGAGGTAAATCCTGGAGATATTCTAGTTGGTAAAATCACCCCTAAGGGTGAAAGTCCAATGACTCCAGAAGAAAAACTACTTCGTTCTATCTTTGGTGAAAAAGCCTCTGATGTTCGGGATACTTCTTTAAAACTTCCTCCTGGGACCAGTGGTACGATTGTTGATGTTCGTGTGTTCTCTCGTCGTGGTATTGACAAAGATGAACGTGCTATGGCGATTGAACGTGCTGAAATCGAACGGTTAAGTAAGGACCGTGATGACGAGTTGGCTATTCAAGAACGTTCTTTTTACAACCGTCTCAGAGAGAATTTGTTAAATCAAACTGCTGGTGTCGGATTTAAGGGGATTTCTTCTGGAACCGTGTTGACATCAGAAGTATTGGCGGAACATCCTAAGGGAGCGTGGCGTAATATTGTTGTGGCTGATGATGCAGTCATGGCAAATATTGAAGCCGTAAAACGCGATTTTGATCGTGAAGTTGCTGGTGTTCAAGCCCGTTTTAACAATAAAGTTGAGAAGCTACAGCGCGGTGATGAATTGCCACCAGGTGTAATGAAAATGGTTAAAGTTTTCATTGCTGTAAAACGCAAGTTGCAACCTGGGGATAAAATGGCTGGCCGTCATGGTAACAAAGGGGTCGTTTCCCGTGTTGTTCCTGTAGAAGATATGCCTTTTCTTGAAGATGGAACTTCCGTTGATCTCGTGTTAAATCCTTTGGGTGTGCCTTCACGTATGAATGTTGGTCAGATTCTAGAAACACATTTGGGGTGGGCTTGTGCCAATGTTGGTAAACAAGTCAGTCAAGTGGTTGATCAATATATGCGTCAAGGAGAGCGTAAGCAGGAATTGTTAGATCGTTTGAAACAAATTTATGGTGATCAGATTTTTAATGAAAAAATCGCGACCCTTGATGAAAACGAGCTGATTGAATTCTGTCAGGATATCCGTAAAGGGGTATCTATCATGACGCCAGTATTTGACGGTGCTAGTATTCCAGATATTGAAGGTATGTTAACGCAAGCTGGATTGAATCCTTCTGGGCAAAGCACATTGATTGATGGCCGAACAGGTGAGGTTTTTGAACGTCCTGTCACGGTTGGTTATATCTACATGTTGAAATTACATCACTTGGTTGATGACAAGATCCACGCACGTTCAATCGGTCCGTATTCTTTGGTTACGCAACAGCCATTGGGCGGTAAAGCCCAATTTGGTGGTCAGCGTTTTGGGGAAATGGAAGTTTGGGCATTGGAAGCTTATGGCGCAGCGTATACACTTCAGGAAATGTTAACGGTAAAATCCGATGACGTTTCAGGTCGAACAAAAGTTTATGAAGCCATTGTCAAGGATCAAGATGATTTTGAAGCTGGTATTCCAGAAAGCTTTAATGTGTTGATTAAAGAACTGAAATCGCTCGGTTTAAATGTTGAGCTAGAACAAAACGTTGAATGATCGTTTGTTTTAGGTTGTAAGTGTTATCTTTAAGAGGTGCTATATTAATAGCACCTCTCTCCCCAAAAGGGTTTTAGGCGAATGAATGAACTAATGAAAATTCTTGGTCAATCAGGCCAAGCAATGACGTTTGATCAAATTAAAATTCAATTAGCCTCGTCTGAGCAAATACGGTCGTGGTCTTATGGTGAAGTTAAAAAACCAGAGACCATAAATTATCGTACATTTAAACCAGAACGAGACGGACTATTTTGTGCCCGTATTTTTGGGCCTATCAAAGATTATGAATGTTTGTGCGGCAAATACAAACGGATGAAGTTTCGTGGTATTGTTTGTGAAAAATGTGGCGTTGAAGTTACATTGGCAAAAGTACGTCGCGAACGTATGGGACATATCGAGCTTGCAAGCCCGGTCGCACATATTTGGTTTTTGAAATCTTTACCAAGTCGTATTGGTCTAATGGTCGATATGACCTTAAAAGATTTGGAACGCGTTTTATACTTTGAAAATTATGTTGTTTTAGAGCCTGGAACATCTCCTTTAAAGCAGTATAGTTTACTAACTGAAGAGCAATATCTTGATGCCATGGAAGAATATGGTCATGAAGGTGTTGAGATCAGTATTGGTGCAGAAGCTGTAAAAAAGATTTTAATTAATATCGATTGCGATATTGAGAAAGTCGATTTACGTGCTGAATTAAAAGAAACAACATCCGAAGTTAAACGCAAAAAACTGGTTAAACGTTTAAAATTGGTTGAAGCGTTTGCAGACAGCGGATGTCGTCCAGAATGGATGATTATGGATGTTGTTCCTGTTATTCCACCAGAATTACGTCCATTGGTGCCTTTGGATGGTGGTCGCTTTGCGACCTCTGACTTGAATGATTTATATCGTCGTGTAATCAACCGTAATAATCGTTTGAAACGGTTGATGGAACTACGTGCACCTGATATTATTATTCGTAACGAAAAACGTATGTTGCAGGAATCTGTAGACGCGTTATTTGATAATGGGCGCAGAGGTCGTGCAATTACAGGGGCGAATAAACGTCCGTTAAAATCTTTGGCGGATATGCTAAAGGGGAAACAGGGGCGTTTCCGTCAGAACTTGCTTGGTAAACGTGTGGATTACTCAGGTCGTTCTGTTATTGTGGTTGGACCTGAATTAAAACTACATCAATGTGGCTTGCCAAAAAAAATGGCGTTAGAGCTGTTCAAACCTTTCATTTATTCTAAACTTGAAAAATACGGACATGCAACCACGATTAAAGCTGCAAAGCGTATGGTTGAAAAAGAACGTCCAGAAGTCTGGGATATCATTGAAGAGGTCATCCGCGAACACCCTGTGATGTTAAACCGTGCGCCTACATTGCACCGTTTGGGTATTCAAGCCTTCGAACCTGTGTTGGTTGAAGGTAAGGCTATCCAGTTGCATCCATTGGTTTGTACGGCATTTAATGCTGATTTTGACGGTGACCAAATGGCTGTTCACGTGCCGTTGAGCCTCGAAGCTCAATTAGAAGCACGTGTTTTGATGATGTCAACGAATAATATTCTTAGCCCAGCCAGCGGTAAGCCAATTATTGTGCCTTCACAAGATATCGTGTTGGGACTTTATTATCTTAGTTTGGATGTGCCTGAATTTAAATTGACACCCGATCAAGCAGAATATGATGCAGAAGGACGCTTGGTTAAAGAAGGCGCACCTGTTTTTGCAAATATTGGCGAAATAGAACACGCTTTGGCTGTAAAAGCTATTAGCTTGCACGATAAAATTCGTACACGTTACACAACCAAAGATGCAGAGGGTAATGAAATTCTGCAACGTGTGATTACAACGCCAGGGCGAATGTTAATTGCTCAGATTTTACCAAAACATCCTGCGATTAGCTTTGATCTGATTAACCAACAATTAACAAAGAAATCTATTTCTGACATTATTGATATGGTTTATCGTCATTGTGGTCAAAAAGAGTGTGTGATTTTCGCCGATCGTATGATGGGTCTTGGATTTTCTTATGCTGCTCGTGCTGGTATTTCTTTTGGTAAGGATGATATGATCATTCCTGATGCTAAGAAAGAATTAGTTGAAAAAACGACAGCAGAAGTCAAAGAATTTGAGCAACAATATCAAGATGGTTTAATCACAGCAGGTGAACGTTATAACAAAGTGGTAGATGCTTGGTCACGTTGTACTGATGAAGTTCAAGCCGCCATGATGAAAGAGATTTCAAAGGTTGAACCTGGTCAGCGTATTAATTCTGTTTGGATGATGAGCCATTCTGGGGCCCGTGGGTCTCCAGCTCAGATGAAACAGCTTGCTGGTATGCGTGGGTTGATGGCAAAGCCGTCAGGTGAAATTATTGAACAGCCAATTATTGCAAACTTTAAAGAAGGTTTGTCTGTTCTTGATTATTTTACTTCTACTCACGGTGCACGAAAAGGTCTTGCCGATACTGCGTTAAAAACAGCGAACTCTGGATATTTGACACGTCGTTTGGTCGACGTTGCACAAGATTGCATCATTATTGATCAAGATTGCGGAACCGAACGTGGGTTGGTTGCTCGTGCGGTAATGGATGGTGGTGAAGTTATTTCATCCTTGTCTGAACGCATCTTGGGGCGGACTTTGGCTGCAGATGTTTTACATCCTGCATCAGGGACCGTTTTATATCCTCGCAATACTTTGGTCGAAGAAGCGGAAGCAGAAGCTATCGAGAAAGCTGGTGTTGAAAGCGTTATGATTCGTTCTGTCCTGACATGCGACAGCCAAGTTGGTGTTTGTGCGCACTGTTATGGTCGTGACTTGTCTCGTGGAACGCCAGTTAATATCGGTGAAGCCGTTGGAGTTATTGCTGCCCAATCAATTGGTGAGCCAGGAACACAGTTGACCATGCGTACATTCCATATTGGTGGTGCTGCTCAAAGAGGGGCAGAGCAATCAATGGTGGAGGCATCTCGTGATGGTACGATTAAAATTGTAAACTTGAATGTTGTTCAAAACAGTCAAGGTTTTGATATTGTGATGTCCAGGAATTGCGAAATCATTTTACTGGATGAAAACAACACTGAACGTGCACATTATCGTGTTCCTTATGGTGCAAGATTATTGGTCAAAAATGGCGCACAAGTTACACGTAACCAGAAGATGGCTGAATGGGATCCGTATACCCTACCAATTATTACTGAAAAATCAGGTGTGATCGAATATCAAGATCTGATTGAAGGGATTACATTGGTTGAACGTATGGATGAAGTCACAGGGTTGTCTTCCAAAGTTGTGGTTGATTACAAACAAACCAGCAAATCCCGTGACCTTAGACCAAGATTGCAACTGCAAGATGCAAATGGCGAAGTGATGAAGCTTGCGAACGGGAATGACGCGCGCTACTTCTTATCTCCGGATTCGTTACTTTCTGTCGAAAATGGTGTGCAGGTTAATGCAGGTGATGTATTGGCACGTATCCCAAGGGAAGGTTCTAAAACACGAGATATTACGGGGGGGCTACCTCGCGTTGCTGAATTGTTTGAAGCTCGTCGCCCAAAAGACCATGCAATTATCGCAGAGAATGATGGTGTTGTTGAATTTGGCAAAGATTATAAAGCCAAACGTCGTATCATTGTTCGTAACGAAGACACTGATGTTGAAACAGAATATTTAATTCCTAAAGGAAAGCATATTTCTGTACAAGAAGGTGACTTTGTTCGTAAAGGCGACCCGCTGGTTGATGGGCCACGTGTCCCTCATGACATTTTGAAAGTGTTAGGGGTAGAGGCTTTGTCCGACTATTTGATTGACGAAATTCAAAGCGTGTATCGTCTCCAAGGGGTAAAAATTAATGACAAGCATATTGAAGTTATCGTTCGTCAAATGTTGCAGAAAGTCGAAATTACAGATCCAGGTGACACAACATATCTAGTTGGTGAAACAGTCGATCGCCTTGAATTCGAGCACGAGAATACCAAGAGGATGAATGCTGGTGAACGTCCTGCAGTTGCATCGCCTGTTTTACAAGGTATAACCAAAGCGGCTCTGCAGACAAAATCATTTATTTCTGCAGCTTCCTTCCAAGAAACCACACGTGTATTAACTGAGGCTGCTTCTGCAGGAAAAGTTGATACATTAATGGGATTAAAGGAAAATGTCATTGTCGGACGATTAATTCCAGCAGGAACAGGAAGTGTGATGAATCGTTATCGTGCCTTGGCTTATTCTCGTGATAAGCAGAGATTGGCTGATGCGCGTAAACATATTCAACCACAAGAATCCGTCGACTCTTTAACAGTTTCCCAGGAAAGTGAAACACAAGACGTGACATAAATGTAGAAATACGTTATAAAAGAGCGATTCTAATACAAATTGGATGGAGCATATCCATCCAATTTATGAAAATACGGGACTTTTTCGTCTTTTGGCGGAAATAAAATGCTTTGTTTGAAAACGAAGCCTTAACGGGTTTGCACTGATTTTGCGATACGCAAATTTTACCTTGCAAATCGGTAGGGTTATTGTTAAAACAAGCATTAATGTTTGTTGAGAACAATATGTCTGTAAACTATTGGCAAAATAAAAAAGCTTTGCAAAATAGCAGACTAGATGTATTGAGAATGAGTAATATCTAATGCAAATTAGGTATCAATTGTTGTAAATGACCGTTAAGTAAGTTTATATTGCTTAACCTAGTAATAGTAAGGATCGGGAAAGGCGAATGCCGACCATTAACCAATTAATCGCTAAAGGCCGCGAACCTGCAGCCAAGCGCAATAAGGTTCCTGCCTTGCAGGGATGTCCGCAAAAACGAGGGGTATGTACTCGTGTTTATACAACAACACCTAAAAAACCGAACTCAGCATTGCGTAAAGTTGCAAAGGTACGTCTGACAAACGGTTACGAGGTGGTGAGTTATATTCCTGGTGAAGGTCATAACTTGCAAGAACATAGTGTGGTCTTGATACGCGGCGGGCGTGTTAAAGATTTACCAGGTGTGCGTTATCATATTTTACGTGGTGTCCTGGATACACAAGGTATTGCAAAGCGACGTCAACGTCGTTCTTTGTATGGTGCTAAACGTCCAAAATAATGAGGAATAATAGGCATGAGTCGCCGACACCGCGCAGTTAAGCGTGAGATACTTCCCGATCCAAAGTTTGGTGATGTGGTCATCACGCGTTTTATGAATGCGTTGATGTATGATGGAAAAAAATCAGTTGCTGAAAAAATCGTTTACGGAGCACTGGAAACATTACGTGCCCGTGGCGGTGAATCTGCAGATCCTGTGCGCCTGTTCCATGAGGCTTTGGATAATGTAAAGCCAGCTGTTGAAGTTCGCTCTCGCCGTGTAGGTGGTGCAACTTATCAGGTGCCTGTTGAAGTTCGTGCAGACCGACGTCAAGCTTTGGCAATTCGTTGGTTGATTGATGCGTCTCGTAAACGTGGTGAAAACACCATGGAAGAAAGACTATCGAACGAATTGTTGGATGCGGTTAATAATCGTGGATCAGCAGTAAAAAAACGAGAAGATACACATCGTATGGCTGAAGCTAATAAAGCATTCAGTCACTATCGCTGGTAGGTAAAAGATTTTTATTAATCTTTTAAGCGAATTTCTTGGTCTAGTCCAAGTTAACGGAGAGAGAAAATGGCAAAGGCTAAATTTGAGCGGAATAAGCCGCACTGTAATATTGGAACTATTGGTCACGTTGACCATGGTAAAACAACACTAACTGCTGCGATTACAAAAGTATTGGCAGAAGCTGGTGGTGCAGAATTCACTGCATATGATATGATCGATAAAGCACCTGAAGAACGTGCTCGTGGTATTACCATTTCAACAGCCCACGTTGAGTATCAAACTGACAAACGTCACTATGCTCACGTTGACTGTCCGGGCCACGCTGACTACGTTAAAAACATGATCACTGGTGCTGCTCAGATGGATGGTGCAATTCTTGTTGTGTCTGCGGCAGATGGTCCAATGCCTCAAACTCGTGAACACATTTTGCTGGCACGTCAGGTTGGCGTTCCTGCTCTTGTTGTTTTCATGAATAAATGTGACCAAGTAGACGATCCAGAACTTCTTGAATTGGTTGAAATGGAAATTCGTGAATTGCTTTCTTCATATGATTTCCCTGGTGACGATATTCCCATCATTAAAGGTTCTGCATTAGTAGCTCTTGAAGATGGTGATGCTGAATTAGGTAAAAACCGTATTCTTGATCTTATGAATGCTGTTGATGAATATATTCCTCAACCAGAACGTCCAGTTGATCGTCCTTTCTTGATGCCAATTGAAGATGTGTTCTCAATTTCTGGTCGTGGTACCGTTGTTACAGGCCGTGTTGAACGTGGTGAAGTTAACGTTGGTGAAGAAGTTGAAATTGTAGGTATTCGCCCTACAACAAAAACAACGGTTACTGGTGTTGAAATGTTCCGTAAGCTTCTTGATCGTGGGGAAGCTGGGGATAATATCGGTGCACTTCTTCGTGGTACAAAGCGCGAAGATGTTGAACGTGGTCAAGTTCTTGCTAAACCAGGAACCATTAAGCCACATAATAAGTTTAAAGCTGAAGCTTATATTCTTACTAAAGAAGAAGGTGGACGTCATACACCATTCTTTACCAATTATCGCCCTCAGTTCTATTTCCGTACAACTGACGTAACAGGTGTTGTGCATCTTCCAGAAGGTGTAGAAATGGTTATGCCTGGCGATAATGCTGCAATGGATGTAGAGCTGATTGCTCCTATTGCTATGGATGAAGGTCTACGTTTTGCTATTCGTGAAGGTGGACGTACAGTTGGAGCTGGTGTGGTTTCTAAAATCACCGAATAATTCCGTAGTGTTTAAGTTCGGATTCCCAGTCAAGAATTTGGCTGGGAATCTTGTTGCTATTTAGGATCTGGCTTTTTAGATCCGTTATTCAGATTAGGCAAATAGAAGATGGAAAGCCAAAATATCCGTATTCGCCTTAAAGCTTATGATTATCGAGTGCTTGACAACAGCACCAGAGAAATTGTAAATACAGCGAAGCGTACGGGGGCACAGGTACGAGGACCAATTCCTCTGCCAACGCATATTGAACGATTCACGGTTAATCGTTCACCCCATATTGATAAGAAGAGTCGTGAGCAGTTCGAAATCAGAACGCACCGACGTTTGTTAGATATTGTTGAGCCCAACCCGCAGACCGTGGATGCTCTAATGAAACTTGACCTCGCCGCTGGCGTGGATGTCGAGATTAAGCTATAAGGTCCAGACGATGCGTACCGGATTGATCGCAAAAAAGTTGGGGATGACCCGACTATTTAAAGAGGACGGCACTCATGTGCCGGTCACTGTTTTGCACTTAGATGAAGTGCAAGTTGTAGATACTCGTACACAAGACCGCGATGGTTATACCGCTGTACAGCTTGGTATTGGTAAAGCTAAGGTGAAAAACGTTAGTCAACCAAACCGTGGTCATTTTGCCCGAGTGAAAGTTGAACCAAAACAGAAACTTGTTGAATTTAGAGTTTCTGAGGATGCATTACTTGAATCAGGATCAACATTGACCGCAGCACATTTTATTGCTGGTCAAAAAGTTGACGTGACAGGAACCAGTAAAGGTAAAGGTTTTGCTGGTGCGATGAAACGCTGGAACTTCCGAGGATTGGAAGCAACCCATGGTGTTTCAATTAGTCACCGTTCCCATGGTTCCACAGGTAATCGTCAAGATCCTGGTAAAACTTTTAAAAATAAAAAGATGGCAGGACATTTGGGTGATGAAAGAGTCACTACTCAAAATTTAGAAGTTGCTGCTGTAGATGTTGAGAAAAATTTGATCATGATTAAAGGTTCAGTGCCTGGCGCAAAGAATAGCTTTGTCCTCGTACGTGATGCGATCAAGAAAGCCCGTCATGCGGATGCACCATTTCCTGCTGCATTAGCAACGGTTGCAGAGAAAGGTTGAGGGAAATGGATGTAGAAATCAAAACCCTCGATAATGGAAGTGCTGGTAACATCACACTCCCAGATGAAATTTTTGGGATTCAACCTCGCGCTGATATTATGGCAAGAGTAGTGCATTGGCAGCTTGCAAAGCGTCGTGCAGGAACTCATAAAGTAAAAGGCCGTGGCGAAGTTTCTGGAACAACTAAGAAGCCATATCGTCAAAAAGGTACTGGTCATGCCCGTCAAGGGTCTTTGCGTGGCCCTCAGTTCCGAACTGGTGGTATCGTTCATGGGCCAGTTGTGCGTGACCATGGTTATAGCCTTCCAAAACAGATCAGAAGACTTGGATTAATTTCTGCTTTGTCTCAAAAGTTGTCAGAAGGTAAATTGGTGGTTATTGACCAAGCCAATGGTGCGTCAAAAACTTCTGAGCTTGCTGCAAAATTAAAAGTCCTAGGTTGGAATTCTGCGTTAATCGTAGATGCTGTTGTTGATGAAAATTTCGGTCGCGCAGTAAGAAATATTCATTCAATTGATGTTCTTCCGACTGTGGGTGCAAATGTTTATGACATTTTGAATCATGAAGTGTTAGCAATCACACGTGCAGCAATTGATGGATTGAAGGAACGCTTAGTATGACAAATATTCTTGCACTTCGTCGTAAAGCAGAAAAAATGTCTCGTGAAGCGATGTTTAATATCATTCGTGCGCCATTAATCACAGAAAAAGCAACAATGTTGTCTGAGAAAAATCAGATTGCATTCAAAGTCGCACCTAACGCAACAAAGACACAAATTAAAGTTGCTATTGAAACCTTGTTTGGTGTTAAGGTGCTCGGCGTTAATACCCTTGTTTTAAAGGGAAAAACCAAAAGATTTAAAGGTCGTTTGGGGCGTCGTTCTGATGTTAAAAAAGCGTTTGTTCAGCTTGCAGAAGGTCAATCTATTGATTTGACCACTAAGCTGGTTTAAGCGTAGGGTAGGAACTGATGGCATTAAAACATTTTAATCCAGTTACTCCAAGTCTTCGTGGAACGATCTTAATTGATCGCAAGGAGCTTTGGAAAGGTAAGCCAGTTAAAACTCTTACAGAAGGTAAGAATAAGACTGGTGGTCGTAATAATAATGGTAGAATTACATCACGTTTTATTGGTGGTGGTCATAAGCAATCTTATCGTTATATCGATTTTAAACGTCGCAAATTTGATGTTCCCGCGACTGTAGAACGTTTGGAATATGATCCAAATCGTACAGCCTTCATTGCTTTGATTAAGTATGAGGATGGTGAGTTATCTTATATTTTAGCTCCGCAACGATTAAAAGTTGGGGATGTTGTTGTTGCCGGTCAACGTGTAGATGTAAAACCTGGCAATGCAATGCCTTTGGCTGCTATTCCTGTTGGGACTATTGTTCATAACATTGAACTTAAAGAAGGTGCTGGCGGTAAGCTAGTACGTTCTGCTGGAACTTATGCGCAATTGGTTGGTAAAGATGCTGGGTACGCACAAATCAAGTTGCAATCAAATGAATTGCGTTTGATCCGTGGTGAATGTATGGCAACTGTTGGTGCCGTATCTAATCCGGATAATATGAACCAACATTTTGGTAAAGCTGGTCGTACCCGCTGGAAAGGACGTCGTCCTCATAACCGTGGTGTCGTGATGAACCCAGTTGACCATCCACATGGTGGTGGTGAAGGTCGTACTTCAGGTGGTCGTCATCCAGTTACCCCATGGGGTAAACCAACAAAAGGTTACAAAACAAGAGTCAATAAGCGTACGGACAGTTTAATTATCCGTCGCCGTAAGACAGGCAAGTAAAGGGGCAAATTATAGATGGCAAGATCCGTCTGGAAAGGCCCGTTTGTAGACGGGTATCTATTAAAAAAAGCTGAGGCAGCTCGTGCTTCTGGTCGTAATGATGTGATTAAAATTTGGTCACGCCGTTCAACCATTTTACCACAATTCGTTGGTTTGGTTTTCGGTGTTTACAATGGTCATAAATTTTTACCAGTGCAAGTTAGTGAGAATATGGTAGGACATAAATTTGGTGAATTTTCTCCTACTCGTACTTACAATGGGCATGCTGCAGATAAAAAAGCAAAGCGGGGCTAGTTATGAGTAAACCAAAGCATCCACGTGCACTTGCTGAAAATCAAGCGCAGGCTATCGGTCGTAATATCAGAACAAGTCCACGTAAGTTAAATTTAGTTGCAGGGTTAATACGTAATGAACCTGTATCTGATGCTCTAGCAAAGTTAAGCTTTTCTAAGCGCAGAATTGCTCAACAGGTTAAGACTGTGCTAGAAAGTGCGATCGCTAACGCAGAAAATAATCATCAGCTTGATGTTGATCGTTTGGTCGTACATCGTGCAGAAGTTGGTAAGGCCATGGTTATGCGTCGTTTTCATGCAAGAGGTCGTGGGCGTTCAGCGCAAATTCAAAAGTTCTTTAGTCATATAAAGATCGTGGTTGCAGAACGTGAAGACAACGATGAAGGAAAGGCTGCATAAAAATGGGTCAAAAAGTTAATCCAATTGGTTTGCGTCTAGGCATTAATCGCACTTGGGACAGTCGTTGGTATGCTGATGAAGATTATACCAGATTGCTATTTGAAGATTTCAAACTTCGTGATCATCTGCGTAAAAAATTAGCAGGCGCTGGTGTTTCCCGCGTTGTTATCGAACGTCCTGCAAAAAAACCTCGTGTGACGATTTATGCAGCACGTCCTGGTATTGTCATCGGTAAAAAAGGTCAAGATATTGACAGTTTACGTAAAGAATTAGCAACGATGGCTAATGCAGATGTTGCGTTAAATATTGTTGAAATTCGTAAACCCGAAATTGATGCGACTCTTGTTGCTGAAAATATCGCGCAACAACTAGAAAGACGTGTAGCTTTTCGCCGTGCTATGAAACGTGCAGTTCAATCTGCGATGCGTTTAGGTGCACAAGGCATTCGTATTAATTGTAGTGGTCGTCTAGGTGGTGCTGAAATCGCACGCGTGGAATGGTATCGTGAAGGGCGCGTTCCTTTACATACGTTACGGGCTGATATTGATTATGGTGTGGCAGCAGCACATACGACTTATGGTAAATGCGGTGTGAAAGTCTGGATCTTTAAGGGTGAAATTATGGCCCATGATCCATTGGCTCAAGATCGCCGCGCTGCTGATCAAGTGCCACAACGGTAATTGATTAATGGTAGTTTAATAGTTATAAGTAAACTATTACAACGCATGAGGATATTAAATAATGCTATCTCCGCGGCGGACTAAGTTCCGCAAAGCTCATAAAGGCCGTATTCACGGAATGGCCAAAGGTGGAACGGAGCTTAACTTTGGAACCTATGGTTTAAAAGCTCTGCAACCTGAACGTATCACTGCGCGTCAAATTGAAGCATCTCGTCGTGCGATTACTCGTGCGATGAAGCGTATGGGACGTGTATGGATTCGTATTTTCCCAGACCTTCCAGTTTCTAGCAAACCTGCTGAAGTTCGTATGGGATCTGGTAAAGGATCTCCTGAATTTTGGGTTGCTCGTGTTAAACCTGGTCGCATTTTGTTCGAAATTGAAGGTGTTTCACCTGAAATTGCAAAGGAAGCTTTGACGCTCGGTGCGGCAAAGTTGCCTATTAAAACAAAATTTGTAACCCGTATAGGAGAGGCCTAAGAATGGCAAAGGCACTTAAGCCAGCTGATCTGCGCGCCAAAACCATAGATGAACTGAAAACATTGCTTGTTGATTTAAAGCGTGAACAGTTTAATTTGAGGTTCCAACGTGCGACAGGTCAAAATGAAGGGATCAGCCGTGTGGGTGTAATTCGTCGTGATATTGCACGGATTAAAACCATTATGGGTGAATTGGTTAACAAAAACGCCGTGGGTGCATCTGCATCCACCGGCAAGTCCTAAGGAGTTTGTGGGCGATGCCAAGGCGCGTTCTTACAGGTCGGGTGACTAGCGATAAGATGGACAAAACAGTAACAGTACTGGTTGTTCGTCGAGTTATGCATCCACTTTATAAAAAATTCATTCGTCGTTCAAAGAAATATGCAGCGCACGATGAATTAAATGAATGTAAAATTGGGGATACCGTTCGTATTATCGAATCTCCTCCAATATCTAAAAGAAAATCATGGGCTGTGATTTCTCGTAACGGTGCTCCTATTGGAGATGCCGTACAAGTTTCCAGCGTAGAAGTTTAAGGGAGGCTAGACATGATCCATCCCGAGACCAACCTTACCGTGGCTGATAATTCAGGCGCAAGAGAGGTGCAGTGCATTAAGGTGCTGGGCGGTTCAAAGCGGAAAACCGCTTCGGTCGGCGACGTGATTGTCGTTTCTGTCAAAGAGGCAATACCTCGTGGCAAAGTGAAAAAGGGTGATGTGCACCAGGCAGTTATCGTACGTACCAGTTATCCTGTACGTCGTGCTGATGGTACATCTATTCGTTTTGATAAAAACGCAGCTGTGTTGATAAATAAGCAGAACGAACCTATTGGAACACGTATTTTTGGCCCAGTGGTCAGAGAATTACGTGCACGCCAATTTATGAAAATTATCTCCTTAGCTCCGGAGGTTTTATAATGGCCGCACGTATTAAAAAAGGCGATCAAGTAGTAGTTATTACTGGCCCATATAAAGGTGTTAAAGGGGAGGTACTTTCTGTACTTCCTGCTGAAGATAAGGCTGTCGTTCGTGGTGTTGCAGTAGCAAAACATCATAAAAAGCCTACTCGTATGGGTGAAGCTGGTGGTATCATTGAAAGTGAAAAGCCAGTCCATTTATCCAACCTGAAGCTTGTCGATCCAAAATCTGGAAAGCCAACCCGTGTTGGATTCCGAATTTTGGAAGACGGACGTAAAGTTCGTGTTGCCAAAGCTACTGGCGAAGTGATTGAAAGCTAGGAGAGAGAGGAATGTCAGGAAATAATCAAGGGCAGTCTGAAGCACGCCTTTATACTCTCTATAAAAATGATTTACGTAATGGCTTACGTGAGCAGTTCGGTTATAAAAACGAGATGCAAATTCCGCGTCTTGAAAAAATCGTTTTAAACATGGGTGTTGGTGAAGCTGCTGCTGATCAAAAAAAATTAGATGCAGCATATGAAGAAATGACCTTGATTGCAGGTCAAAAACCAGTTAAAACACTTACAAAGAAAGCCATTGCTGGTTTCAAAATACGTGCTGGTTTACCGATTGGCTGTAAAGTAACATTGCGTGGTCATCGTATGTACGAATTTTTGGATCGTCTTGTGACGATTGCATTACCTCGTGTTCGTGACTTTAGAGGGTTACCAGCAAATAAAGGCTTTGACGGCCGTGGTAACTTTGCAATGGGTCTTAAAGAGCAAATTGTATTCCCTGAAATTGTTTATGACAAAGTGGACGATGTTCGTGGAATGGATATAATCTTTGTGACTACAGCTAAAACAAACGAAGAAGCCAAAGCTTTATTAAAAGCATTCTCGCTTCCTTTTGTTGGGTAAAAGTTAGTTCTTTCGCTGCAAGGTAATAATATTACCTTGCAAATCTGTTTATTTTTGGAAAACGGTCGAAACTAGTCGACAGGTTCCGGAGGGTAAAATTAAGCATGGCAAAAACTTCCGCCATCCATCGTAATGCCAAACGTGCGCGTATGTCTGCACGTGATAAAGCAAAGCGCATTGCGTTAAAAAATATTGTAATGGATAGAAGTCTGCCCGTTGAAGATCGTTTTGATGCTTCTTTAAAATTGGCAGAACTTCCTCGTAATGGATCTCGCGTAAGGGTGCGTTTACGTTGTAAATTAACGGGCCGTTCTCGTGGTAACTATCGTAAATTTGAGCTGTGCCGTATTGCATTGCGCGAATTAGCATCCACTGGGCAAATACCCGGTATGGTTAAATCAAGTTGGTGAGGGACAATAGATGTCATTATCTGATCCATTAGGTGATATGCTCACCCGTATTCGTAATGCGCAATCTGCTCGTCATACATCTTGCGTAGCGCCAGCTTCTAATTTAAGAATAAACGTATTGGAAGCCTTAAAACGCGAAGGTTATATTCGTGGCTATCAAACAGAAGAATTGCGTAAAGGGATAAGCCAACTGCGTATTGAATTGAAATATTCAGACGGTGAACCGGTTATTAAAGAAATTCAAAGGGTTTCAAAACCAGGTCGTCGTGTATATTCAAAGATTAAAGAATTGCCACGTGTTTATGGTGGTCTTGGCGTATCTATTCTTTCAACACCTCGTGGTGTTTTATCCGATATCGAAGCTCGCGCTGCCAATGTTGGCGGTGAAGTTCTTTGTCGTGTATTCTAAGGGGGATTAAATGTCACGTGTAGGCAAAAACCCCGTACAGATTCCGCAAGGGGTACAAGTTTCTTTCGTAAATGGCATTTTAACGGTTAAAGGAAAAAGAGGGGAATTATCTATCCCTGTTTCCGAACACGTTGAAACCACCATTGAAGATAGTCAAGTTATTGTTCAACCTAAAAGCAAAGCAGTTGTTGCCCGTACGATGTGGGGAACAACAAGAGCATTAGTTGCTAATATGGTTCAAGGTGTTTCTGAAGGTTATACTAAAGCTTTGGAAATTACCGGAACAGGTTTTCGTGCATCTGTTCAAGGTTCTAATCTCGTAATGAATCTTGGTTATTCACACGATATTGTTTATCCAATTCCAGCTGATATTAAAATTACAACGCCTCGTCCAACCGCAGTGGTTGTCGAAGGAAATGATAAGCAACGTGTTGGTCAAGTTGCTTTAGATCTTCGTAATTTTAGAAAGCCTGAACCTTATAAAGGTAAGGGTGTTCGTTATGACAATGAAGTCATACGTCGTAAAGAAGGCAAGAAGAAATAATGGGTACGCAACGTGAATTACAAACGCGCCGGCGTAGACGGTTGCGTTATCAGCTTCGTCAAAAAGGAAATGGACGTCCTCGTCTTTCAGTCTTCCGTTCTAGCAAAAATATTTATGCTCAGGTTATTGACGATGTGGCTGGTAAAACTTTAGCTGCAGCTTCTACTTTGGATGCTGCTGTTAAGGGACAATTGAAAACTGGAGCAGATATAGATGCGGCTCGTGCTGTTGGCAAATTAATTGCTGAACGCGCGAAAGCAGCTGGATTGGAACAGGTCGTGTTTGATCGTGGCTCCTATATTTATCATGGGCGTGTAAAAGCGCTTGCTGAGGCTGCCCGTGAGGGCGGACTTGCGTTCTAAGGGAGGTCGCGAATGGCACGTGAAGTAAAAGAAGGCGGTCGCGCAGGACGTGAACGTGAAAATGAAGATTTGATTGATAAACTCGTTTCTATCAATCGTGTTGCAAAAGTTGTTAAAGGTGGTAGACGCTTTGCTTTTGCTGCTTTAGTTGTTGTTGGTGATCAACGTGGACGTGTTGGATACGGTTCTGGTAAAGCCAGAGAAGTTCCTGAAGCAATCCGCAAAGCTACTGAACAAGCTAAGAAATCAATGATCCGCGTCCCTATGAAAGAGGGAAGAACGCTGCATCATGATGTTCATGGTTGTTTTGGAGCAGGTAAAGTCATTTTAAGATCAGCAGAATCTGGAACCGGTATTATTGCTGGTGGTCCAATGCGTGCTGTTTTTGAAAGTCTTGGGATCAACGACGTGGTTGCTAAGTCAACAGGAACTCGTAACCCACATAACATGGTAAAAGCTACCTTTGATGCATTGCGCAGATGTGCAAGCCCAAGAGTGGTTGCTGCTAGACGTGGTAAAAAGGTTTCTGAAATTTTAGGTCGTCGTGAACATACCTCTAATGCACAAGCGGAGGCTGTAAATGGTTGATTCTAGTGCTGCAAAAGTTAAAGTTACGCAAATTGCTTCTGCTATTGGTCGTCAAAAAGATCAAAAGCAGACCTTGATTGGTCTTGGGTTGAAGCGTATTGGTGCTACTCGTGAGTTGGAAAATACACCAGCTGTACAGGGAATGATCAATAAGGTTCGCCACCTTGTAAAGGTGGAGGTATAACAGATGAACTTAAATGAACTTCGTGATAATCCTGGCTCTAGATATCGTAAAAAACGGTTAGGTCGTGGTATTGGTTCTGGTAAAGGCAAAACATCCGGGAAAGGTGTCAAAGGTCAGTTAGCTAGATCTGGTGTTGCCATTAACGGTTTTGAAGGGGGGCAATTACCTCTTTATCGTCGTTTGCCTAAAAGGGGGTTTAAGAATATTTTTCGCAAACTTTATGCGGAAGTTAATCTTGAAACCTTATCTTCTGCCATCGAAAATGGTAAGCTAAATGCTTCTTCTATCATTAACGAGGATGCATTACGTAACGCAGGTTTATTCAAGGGTAAGAAATTTTCAGGTGTACGTTTGCTTGCCAAAGGTAAAATTAATCAGGCCCTAAATATTGAAGTCTCTGGTGCTTCTGTAGCTGCTGTTGAAGCAGTAAAACAGGCGGGTGGTTCTGTTAAGTTGCTATCACCAGCTAGGGATGTATCTGCAGATGCCTAAAGCATAAAGCGTAATATATTCCGACTTTATCATGCGGTAAAGATTTATACGTTTATATTATACTATATAACTAAGGGCTAAAATTACAGCGTCCCGTTAATTGAGCGGTGACGCTGTTTTTTCTGAAAGGATAAGGATATGGCCTCTATGGCCGAGCAATTAGCAGCTAATATTAATATCGGTGCCTTTTCTAAAGCTACCGAATTAAAAAAGCGGATTTGGTTTACTCTGGGTGCTTTGATTATTTATCGATTGGGTACTTATATCCCTGTTCCAGGAGTAGATGCGGTCGTTATGGCTCAACTACTTGCCAAACACCAAGGCGGTATTTTGGGCATGTTTGATATGTTTAGTGGTGGTGCGCTTGGTCGTATGACGATTTTCGCCCTAAATATTATGCCTTATATTAGTGCATCCATTATTATCCAGTTGATGTCTTCTGCGATGCCATCATTAGAGGCGTTGAAAAAAGAAGGTGAGCAAGGTCGCAAAAAGTTAAATCAATATACACGATACTTAACGGTATTTATCGCTTTATTCCAAGCGTATGGTATTGCCATTGGATTGGAAAGTATGCAAGGTGCCTCTGGTCCTGCAGTCATTAATCCTGGTTTTTTCTTTTTGGCAACATGTGTTATTACCCTAGTTGGTGGAACAATGTTCTTGATGTGGCTTGGGGAACAGATTACTGCCCGAGGGGTGGGAAATGGGATCTCATTGATCATCTTTGCTGGGATTGTCGCAAATTTACCTACCGCATTGGCAAGCTTATTTCAGTTGGGATATACTGGTGCATTGTCACCTGTTTTTGTTGCAATTTTTTTGGTATTAGCAGCAGTTACAATTGCCTTTATTGTATTTATGGAACAGGCACAACGTCGGGTTGTGATCCAATATCCCAAAAGACAGGTTGGCCAGCGCATGTATGGTGGTGATTCGACCCATATGCCACTGAAGGTTAATACTGCAGGGGTTATTCCGCCTATTTTTGCGTCTTCAGTCTTGTTGATTCCAGTAACTATTGCAGGGTTTTTAACAAATGATTCGACACCTGGTTGGTTATCCTATGTTGGACAAGAATTTAGTCAGGGGCGTTTCTTGTATATGCTGTTTTATGCGGCAATGATTGTCTTCTTCTCTTTTTTCTATGCTGCGGTCAGTTTTAACCCTAAAGAAACAGCAGATAATCTACGTAAGCAAGGTGGCTTTATACCAGGTATTCGCCCTGGCGCAAATACTGCATCTTATTTTGATGCTATTTTAACCCGTTTAACAACGATTGGTGCAATTTACTTGGTTGCAGTTTGCCTATTACCACAGTTTTTGATTAACCATTATAATGTTCCTTTTTATTTTGGAGGCACCAGTCTTATTATTATTGTTTCAGTCACTATTGATACCGTCACACAGGTTCAATCACATTTGGTTGCTCACCAGTATCAAGGATTGTTACGTAAATCACGAGGTGGCAAAGGAAAGAAGCGATGAAGTTAGTTTTTTTAGGACCCCCTGGTGCTGGAAAAGGGACGCAATCTCAACGTCTAGCTCAGCAATATCAAATTGCACAGATTTCTACTGGAGATATGCTAAGAGCAGAGGTCAAAGCACAATCAGAAATTGGTCAGTTGGCAAAGAAACTGATGGATAATGGTGATCTTGTTCCTGATGATTTGATTGTATCTATGATTGAAAAAAGAATCCAAGCTGAAGACTGTAAAAATGGATTTATTTTAGATGGCTTTCCACGAAGTTTAGGACAAGCTGAAGCACTAGATAAAATGTTTGAGCGTCAAGGAATGAAATTAGATGCTGTTCTCTCATTAAATGTTGATGAAGAGATGTTGGCAGATCGGATCTCTGGACGTTTTAGTTGTGCGAAATGTGGCGCAAGTTATCACAAAGTGTTTAAGAAACCTGCTGTTGAAGGTGTCTGTGATTCTTGTGGTTCAACAGAATTGGTATCCCGCGCTGATGACAATCGGGATACCGTATTGGCACGTTTAGAAACGTATAAAAAACAAACTGCGCCATTATTGCCATACTATGAGAAAAAAAGTTGTTTATATTCCATAAATGGCATGAAAAATGTGGAAGATGTTGCAAAAGACATTGACCTAATTTTAAAAAAAATTAAAGTGAGTAACTAGAAAATCTTTTTATTTTTATAAAATTATTTATGTTGCAGTCTTGACTCTAAAGGCACTAAAGATATATTCGTGCCTTTAAAGGCATTTTTAAGTTGTTGGCTATTAAATTCAATTATTACAGATTCGATAGTTTTTTCGTTGTTTTTAGTAGCTAATTGTTCAAAGAATTGAGCCTGAATTTTAAAGGTTTAACTGAGGAGTAACAGGCGTGGCGCGTATTGCCGGCGTAAATATCCCGACAAACAAACGGGTAGCGATCAGTCTGCGTTATATTTATGGCATTGGGCCGACAAAGGCGCAGGAAATTTGTAATAAACTTTCAATTCCTGACGAACGCAGAGTAAATGAACTTTCTGATGATGAAATTCTGAAGATTCGTGAATTAATTGATAGTGAATATCAAGTTGAGGGTGACCTTCGTCGCGAAGTAGCGATGAATATCAAACGCTTAATGGATTTAGGATGCTACCGTGGCTTGCGTCACCGTCGTGGTTTACCTGTAAGGGGGCAAAGAACCCATACTAATGCGCGTACGCGTAAGGGTAAGGCGGTTGCTATTGCTGGTAAGAAAAAGGCAACACGTTAGTCCCTAAGTTGGTTTTAATTTTGTAACTAGACAAACAGGATATAAAAAGTCATGGCGAAACCCGCCGCAACGCGCCTTCGAAAAAAAGAGCGCAAAAATATTATTTCTGGCGTAGCACATGTTTTGTCTACGTTTAATAATACTATGATTACAATATCTGATGTTCAAGGAAATGCAATTTCTTGGTCATCAGCAGGGGCTCAAGGGTTTAAAGGCTCTCGTAAATCTACACCTTATGCTGCGCAGGTTGCAGCAGAAGATGCAGGTAAAAAAGCACGTGAACATGGTATGGAAACGCTTGAAATTGAAGTTTCTGGCCCAGGTTCAGGTCGCGAAAGTGCACTTCGTGCGCTGCAGGCTGTAGGTTTTACCGTTACTTCTATTCGGGATACCACTCCTGTTCCACATAACGGATGTCGTCCTCGTAAACGACGTCGCGTATAGTGAGTTTCGTTTGTTATTTTTCTATTAAATTAGAGAGATAACTAGAGATTAATCCTAATCTTTTGGTTAGGATTTTGTCGCCTTTATGGCAAAATTCTGAATTGAAAGGCCACCACCTTGGTCCTCCAGAAAAACTGGCAATCTCTTATTAAGCCGGAGAAGCTGGAAGTCGAACCGGGCTCGGCGTCATCTAATGTGGCGACCGTGGTGGCGGAGCCACTTGAACGTGGCTTCGGCATGACGCTCGGTAACGCGCTTCGGCGAGTACTTCTTTCTTCTCTACAGGGAGCTGCTGTTACAGCAATTCGTATTGATGGCGTTCTTCATGAATTCTCGTCTGTAAATGGCGTTCGTGAAGATGTCACAGACATTGTGCTAAACGTCAAGCAACTGGCGATTCGTATGCATAATGAAGGTCCAAAACGTATGATATTATCTGCGGTTGGTCCCGGGAAAGTAACAGCAGGACAGATTCAAACAGATCATGATATCGAAATCATGAATCCTGATTTGGTAATCTGTACTCTTGATGATGGTGTAAAGTTGGGCATGGAATTTACCGTTAATATGGGTAAAGGTTATGTACCAGCAGCTGCAAATCGTCAGGAAGATGCTCCAATTGGCATGATTCCTATTGATGCGATTTATTCTCCGGTTCGTCGTGTTTCTTATAAAGTTGAACCAACTCGCGTTGGTCAAGTAACAGATTTCGATAAGTTGTTATTAACTTTGGAAACGGATGGATCTGTAACCCCTGAAAATGCAGTTGCTTTAGCAGCACGTATTTTGCAAGATCAGTTACAGTTATTCATTAACTTTGATGAACCTAAACCTGTTGTTACAGAAGAACCTCAAGAAGATCTTCCGTTTAATCGTAATTTGTTACGAAAAGTGGATGAACTTGAGCTATCAGTTCGTAGTGCTAATTGCTTAAAGAATGACAATATTGTATATATTGGTGACTTGGTACAAAGAACTGAACAGGAAATGTTGCGCACCCCCAATTTTGGGCGTAAATCATTGAATGAAATTAAAGAAGTTCTTTCTTCGATGGGGCTTTCATTAGGAATGAATGTGCCTGCTTGGCCACCAGAAAATATTGAAGAATTGGCAAAACGACTTGATGAGTTGTTTTAGCATTGTGAACAAAAAAGGATAGGATAGAATTATGCGTCACGGTATAGCTGGCCGTAAGCTCGGTGTAACAACATCTCATCGTAAAGCGATGTTTCGCAACATGGCTGTTGCTTTAATTAAACATGAACAAATTACAACAACTTTGCCAAAAGCCAAAGAATTACGCCCTGTTGTTGAAAAACTTGTAACCCTTGGTAAGCGTGGTGATTTACACGCTCGCAGACAAGCCTACGCTTTGTTGCGCGATGATACTATTGTAACAAAATTATTTTCTGTAATTGCAGAACGTTACAAAGGACGTCAAGGCGGATATATTCGCGTATTAAAAGCTGGCGTTCGCTACGGTGACGCAGCTGACATGGCAGTGATTGAATTTGTCGAACGCGACGTAAATGCCAAAGGGTTGGACAGCGGTCCAAAACCAGTGCATGAAGACGCCGATGATGAACTTGCTGCATAAGTTTTGTAATTATTTATAATAGCACTGCTTTGAGTAAAAAAGAGATAGAATTTTCTATCTCTTTTTTTATGGGGTAAAGTCTAAATAATTTTTTGACAATTGATGGAGAGACTTATGCCATTGGCAATATGGGCGTTGGCGATTATGACATTCGGTATTGGAATTACTGAATTTTCGATATCCGGTTTGTTACCTTTTATTGCCCATGATTTTTCGATTTCAATTGATGGGGCAGGGTATGCGGCAACGGTATATGCGCTAGGTGTTTTCCTATTTACCCCAATTATTGTCATTTTAGGGGGCAGAGTTCCTCAAAAAAAAATGCTTATCATTTTGATAGGTTTTTTTGTTGTAGGTAACTTAGTGACTGCTTGGTCACCTTATTTTTGGATTACTCTAGTGGGGCGTTTTATTACGTCTTTGACACATGGTGCATTTATTGGAATTGGTTCATTGATTGCTGTTGAATTATGTAAGGGAAAAGAAACTTCAGCAATTGCTTTTATGTTTAGTGGTCTGACCTTAGCAACTTTGATTGGAACGCCTTTGGTGACATACTTGGGATATCAAGTTTCATGGCACTCCGTATTTTATATGATTACATTGATTGGTATTATTGCGTTAATGGCTGTGATCAAATTTGTCCCTAATGATATTCATCCAGACAAAGCTATAGAATTGAATATCCGACAGGAACTGGCTGTGTTTAAAGATATGGATGTTCTAATTGCGATGGGAATAACTGTTTTAGGACCAGGGGCATTTTTTACATCGATAACTTATATCGCACCCGTTGTCACAAAGGTTGCAGGATTTCACGAGTCTGCGGTTGCGTGGATTTTATTTGTTTTTGGACTGGGTTTATGTATTGGAAATTTATTAGGTGGAAAATTGGCCAATAAGTCGTTGATGCCTCTTTTACTTTCCAGTCTAATATTGCAAGCTTTTGCCCTGTTCATTTTATATTTTATGGCTTATTCCAAAATTATTGTTATTTTGTGTGTGTTTTTTATTGCAGCATTTGGTTTTGCAACTGTATCGCCCATTCAGCATTTAGTAATGACCAAAGCAAAAGAAGCCGGAGCTGCGAACTTAATTGCATCCTTTAATATTGGTTTGTTTAATCTAGGAAATGCGTTAGGAGCATGGATCGGGGGACTGGTAATTATGCATAATTTTGGATATGCATCGCCTAATTTTGCAGGTGGATTATTATCTATTGCTGCTTTTGCTTTAGCATTATTTTCTTATTTACGCTCTATTAGATTAGAGAGCACATTGTAAAATAAAAGCCTTTTATCAATTAAAATAAAGGGCTTTTATATAAGTTAGTTTTTATTTTTTTGCAGGATAGGGGGGACGAATGGTAAATTCGATGTTAAAGAAGATCGGCTAGGCAGACGATCGGCATTCCATCCCCCCCCTAGATTTTGAATAAGTAAAACGCTGTCAACCATTCTTTGTTGTTGAACACCAATCAAAGTCTGTTGATTACTTAAAGATGTTACTTGCTGGGTTACAACGGTAGTATAATCTTGTGTTCCTGCTTTGTATTGATTTAACGCAATTTCTGCGGTTTGATTGGCGAGCTCGACAGCTTTGCTTTGTTCAATCGCTTGTTGTTCAAGAATACGTAAATTTGAAAGTTGATCTTCTACACCTTGCAGTGCTTCCAATACGGTCTGTCGATATTGGGCAACGGCCATGTCGTATTGTGCCTCTGCTTGTTTAACGACAGAGGTTCTGACACCTCCATCAAACAGGTTTTCTGATGCAGAAGCCCCCAAGGACCATATACGATTGGCAACTTGCACTAAGCTACCAACAGGGTTTCCACTATATGACAAATTGGCACTTAATGTTACATCTGGGAAGAAAGCGGCCATTGCAGCACCTATTTGTGCATTTTTCTCCTCCATCGCCCGCTCAGCAGAAGCAATATCAGGCCGGCGTTGTAACAAGGTTGATGGCAGCATAACAGGAATGGCAGGAACCGTAGAGCTAAGACTTCCACGAGGGATAGTGAGTTCAGCTGGGGGTTTACCAATTAAAATTGCAATGGCATGTTCATATTGCGCCCTGGCAATCCCAGCTTGGGTTAATTGTGCTTTTGTTTGTTGTAATTGTGTTTTTGCTTGTAAAAGTGCTGTTGGTTCAATAGTACCAGCGTTATGTTGGTTTTGGGTGACCCTTAACGAAGCCTCGTAAAAATCGACATTTTTTTGCAATAAATCAATTAAGGAATCTTGATATCTTAAGTTAAAATAAGTCTGAGCCAGCTGACTTTGATAAGATAAACGCGCATTAGCTAAATCAGCAGCACTTGCTTGGGCAGCAGCAACTTGACTTTGTGTGTTTCGACGAATTTTTCCCCATAAATCCAAATCCCAACTGGCCGCAGTTTGCAAAGCATAAGTATTTTGCGTTTGACTCATTGGATAACTTATATTCGACCCGCCATTGATACTGCGTGCACCACCACCATTTCCTTGTCGGTTGAAGCTAGTACCAATATTCATGGTTGGGAAAAAACCTGCACGTGTCTGATCAATTAATGCACGCGCATATCGATATGATGCTTCGGCTTGTTTCAGGTTTTGGTTTGAAATATCAATTTGTTCTTCTAGCTGATTAAGGACGGGATCGTTGTAGATTGTCCACCATTCCCCTTTTTCAAAAGATGCCATTGCGGGGTTTGCTTTTATCCAGCCTGCTGCAGGTTGCAATTCTTTAAATTTTGATGAAATAATAGCAGAAGGACGATGATAGTCAGGCCCGATCATACAGCTGGTCAAAGATAATAAACACAATGCAGAAGCGCATTGCATTGCGATTTTTCTGTTGAAACTTAGGAAATGAAAAAGAGAAGACGGTTTATACACGTTGTTGCCCTCTATTTGCAAAAAAACGTTTAAATGGACGCCACTTACGTAGACGATCCATATATAGATAAATAATTGGAGTTGTATATAATGTTAGGGCTTGGCTCATAATCAGTCCCCCGACAATTGCAATCCCAAGGGGACGACGAATCTCATTGGCATAACCACTGGCAACAATTAAGGGGATGCTGCCACAGGCAGCTGCAATTGTGGTCATGATAATCGGTCGGAACCTTAGCTTACAGGCTAATATAATGGCATCACGTGGTTTCATATTATCTAATTGTTCGGCGTTGATTGCAAAATCAACCAGCAAGATAGCATTCTTCTTAACAATCCCAATAAGCAAGATAATGCCAATTAAGGTAACCAATGAAAATTCTTGTCCGAAAATATCTAATGCCAAAAGGGCACCAACCCCAGCAGAAGGTAGGGTGGATAAAATGGTAATGGGATGGATATAACTTTCATATAATATTCCAAGTGTAACGTATACAGCTGCGATTGCTGCTATAATCAATAGGATATTATCATTTGTGCTTTTTTCAAATTGTGCAGCATTTCCAGCAAAGCTGCCTGATATGTTTTTGGGCAAATGAATACGAACTGTTTCTGATTTTATTAATTGTACAGCATCGCTCAAAGATTTTCCCTGTGCCAAATTAAAAGAAAGGGTTGCCGCAACAAATACGCCCTGATGATTAACACTAAGTGATGTTAGGGCTGGTTTTTGGTGGGTTACAATAGATAATGGCACCATGGTTTGGCTGCTGGTTGAAACGGCTGAACCATTGGATGCGCCGTTCCCTCCAGCAAGTTTATTGGCAATTTGGTTTTGAAAGTTCTGTTGATTGATTCTTTCTTCTTCACTAAGGGCTTGGTTGGTTGAAACGCGAATAGTGTTTGATGTCATGCCACCACCAGGGGTTCCCCCTGAGGTACTAACCCACATTTGTCTTAAAATATTTGAATTTTGTGCAATATCTGGATCCACTTCCATGATAACGCGATATTGATTTAGTGGATTATAGATGATGGATGCTGCTCTTTGTCCAAAAGCGTCATACAAAGTATTAGAAATAAGTTGAGGGGTTATTTGATAACGAGGGGCGGTATCTCTTAGTAAATCTACATCAATTGCCTCACCACCTTGTTGAACGTCGGAAGAGACGTCGGTAATAATGTTAGGATGTTGTTGTAGTGCTTTGATTAATTTAGGCATCCAGTCATAAAGTTCTTTAGAAGAGTCACTTTGTAGTGTGTATTGATAGGTTGCATTACTAGAACGTCCACCTGAGCGTACGAATCCAGGAATGGTAATATAAAATTCAGCACCAACTAAATTTTTTAATCGTTTTGACAACCGTGCTATAGTTGTATGAATTGAATCTGTGCGATCTTTTTTATCAATTAATTGGATAAAAACGCTACCTTGGTTAACGGCTCTTCCACCTGTAAATGCTGAAATGGATTGAACGTCTTGATCTTCCAAAACAGTTTTTTGTACTTCAATAATTTTTTGTTTCATGTTTTGGAAAGAGATTGATTGGTCGCCTTGCAGGTGACAAATTAATATCCCTGTGTCTTGATCAGGAAAAAACCCTTTTGGCATTGTTATAAATAAGAATATCATCAAGACAATGGTTGCAGGGATAGATAACGCAACAAGTACAGGATGCTTTAAGGCTGTTTGCAAGGTATTTTGATAAAAATCTGCAAAACTGTTCAGAACTTTTTCACAAAACAAGTCTATCTTTTCCCAAAACGTCAAAGAAGCATCTGGTTTTTTAGGAATGGGTCGATGAAGCATATAGGCGCACATCATTGGCGTCAAAGTTAATGATAAAATCATCGACGCCAATAATGTAATAGTCAGGGTCATGGCAAATTCATGGAACAAACGCCCCATTAGCCCCCCCATAAATAAAATGGGTATGAACACTGCAATCAGAGAAATCGTAATGGAAACAACTGTAAATGATACTTCTTTTGCCCCGTACAAAGCTGCTCTTTTGGGCGAGATTCCTGTTTCGATGTGGCGATTAATATTCTCTAAAACAACGATGGCATCATCAACGACAAATCCCGTAGAGATAGTCAAAGCCATTAAGGAAAAGTTATTTAATGAAAATCCCAAAAGTTCCATCACCGCAAAGGTTGCAATAATCGAAGTTGGAACAACAATGGCAGGTATAATCAGTGCTTGTAAATTACGTAAGAAAACCAACACAACTGCGATAACAAGAACCACAGATAATATCAATGTCATTTGTGTATCAGCCAAAGAGGCGCGAATGGTCAAAGACCGATCAATAGCAATATGTACATCAATATCGGGTGGCATAGATGCTTTTAACTGAGGCAGCTTTTCATGAACTGCATCTGTTGTTTCAATAACATTCGCCCCAGCTTGGGGAAAAATAATTACAATAATTGAGGGCTCTTTGTTATATAGGCCTGCATTATGTAAATCCTCTACACTATCTTGAATAGTTGCGACATTCTTCAACATAACAGGCGCATTATTGCGATAGGCAATAACAAGATTTTCGTAATCTTTTGCTTTGGTTGCCTGATCGTTTGTGGACAGCTCGTATCGTTTGTCCCCATCATCGATGAAACCTTTGGGGGTATGTGCATTAGTCGAGGCAAGGGCTGCACGAATATCCTCAAAGCCAATCCCGTATTTAAAAAGAGGCAGGGGATTAAGTTCCACACGGACGGCAGGCAGTGAGCTTCCCCCTATTTCCACCTGTCCCACACCATCAATGGCAGAAAGCTGTTGTTGTAATACGTTTGTTGTATAGTCGTAAAGTTGTGCCAGAGTTTTTGTTTTAGAAGTGACCGCCATAACCATAATAGGGGCTTCGGCAGGATTCATTTTAAAGTAGGACGGGTTGGAACGCATTGATGTTGGTAGATCAGCACGTGCTGCCTGCAATGCGGCCTGGACATCTTTGGCTGCGCTATTGATATCCCTGGACAGGTCAAATTGCATAATGATTCTGACTTGCCCCTGGGTGGATTGAGACGTCATTTCATTCGTCCCAGGAATTTGTCCCAAACGCTTTTCAAGAGGGGCAGCAATAGAGGTTGCAACTTCTTCTGGTGTGCCACCTGCTTGTTGGGCTCTGACCAATATAACGGGGAAGTCCACGTTGGGTAAATCCGCAATTGGCAGCATTCGATATCCTAAAATACCGCTTAAAATCAATGCTAAGGTTAATAGCATTGTGCCGATTGGACGTTGGATAAAGGGCTTGGATATATTCATTGTCCAGCTCTGCGCTCCAACTGTTTTTGTCTATATTTGGAAACAACACGTTTACGGGTCCAAAGGCTGAATTTTTCCATATATAAATAGACAACAGGGATTGTAAATAAAGTTAATAATTGGCTTGCTACTAATCCCCAAAAGATACAGACCCCTAATGGATGGCGTAGCTCTGATCCCGTACCAGTCCCAACCATCATGGGAACCGCTGCAAGCATGGCAGCCAAAGTTGTCATTAAAATAGGACGAAACCGCAATAATGCTGCTTGATGTATAGCTTCTAAGGGGGTTTTATGTTCTTTTCTTTCGGCTTCCAGTGCAAAATCGATCATCATAATGGCATTTTTTTTGACAATACCAATCAACAAAACAATTCCGATGATACCCATAATATCTAAATTACTGCCATCAATCCATAAAGCAAACAAAGCACCAATAGCGGCCGAGGGTAGCGTAGATAAAATGGTAATAGGGTGGATAAAGCTTTCGTATAAAATGCCCAAAACAATATAGACAGCAACGACCGCTGCGATTACTAGAAAAAGCTCATTTTTAAGACTTTTTTCAAAAGCTGCGGCAATTCCTTGGAAATTGGTAACAAAACTGCTGGGTAAATTTAATTCTTTTTCAATTTTGTTAATCGTTCGTGTCGCTTCACCCAAAGATGCATGCTTGACAATATTAAAGGAAATAGTTGTGGCGGGGAATTGTTTGAAATGTGTAATTAAAAGCGGAGCAGTGCCATTTTCAACCCGCGTTACCCCAAGCAGTGGTACTAATCCTGCTGTGGGTTTACGGGTTGGGCCACTGGTATTATCAGAGGAAGAATTCCCGCTGATTCCTGGTAAATAAAGCTGACTTAGAGATTTGATTTGCTTTTGAAATTTCGGATCTGCTTCTAGAATAATTCGGTATTGATTTGATTGCGTATAAATTGTTGAAATCTGACGTTGGCCAAATGAATCATACAATACGTTGTCAATTGTTTGAGGGGTAATTGAATAACGTGCCCCTGTTGCACGATCTAAAATTACGTTTGCAACCAATCCTTCTGCCAATAGGTCAGAGGTTACGTCTGTTAAAATCGGTTCTTTTTTTAATCTTTCAATAATTCTAGGAACCCAGATTTTAAACTGATTATAATCAGGATTTTCCAACAAGAATTGATACTGTGTTGCGGTGAATGAAGTTTCTAAAGATAGATCTTGCACAGGTTGCAGATATAGTTTTGTTCCAATGACTTTTTGAGAGGCTTTGATAATTCTCTGTGCGATTTCTGCTGCGGTTTCACTGCGGTCGTGACGGGGTTTAAGATTGATCAAAAAGCGCCCTTGATTGACAGTCATGTTTTGCCCATCAATTCCAATGAAAGACGATATACTGACAACGTCGGGGTCTTTTAGAATAACATCTGCTAATTGTTGCTGTTTTTTAGAGACTGCTTGCAAAGATGATGTCTGGGACATAACAGACATACCTTGTAAAATTCCATTATCTTGTTCAGGGAAAAATCCCTTTGGAATATAGTATGCAAGGCCGATTGTCAGCAGTAACGAAGCAAAGGTAACAGCTAAGGTGGCAGGCTGATGTCTGAAAACGAATTGTAACCCTTTATCATATGCTTGAATAACTTTATGAATAATACGATCAAAGAAATGTTCTTTTTGCTCAGAATTGTGTTCTTGCAGCATTCTGGCACATAACATGGGCACCAACGTCAAGGAAACAATGGCTGAAATAATGATAGTTACTGATAAAGTTACAGCAAATTCATAAAATAGGCGTCCAATAACATCCCCCATAAACAAAAGAGGGATCAGAACAGCAATCAAAGAGATTGTTAAGGAAATAATTGTAAAACCAATTTCCTCCGATCCTTTCAATGCTGCGGTCATACGATCTTCGCCCATTTCGATATAACGGCTGATATTTTCAATCATAACAATGGCATCGTCAACAACAAAGCCTGTTGCAATGGTTAAGGCCATTAAAGACAAGTTATCCAGAGAAAACCCAAGTAAATACATAATTGCAGCTGTTCCAACGATTGACAGTGGAACAGAAAGGCTGGGAATAATCGTGGCAGAAATGTTCTTTAAGAAAATGAAGATAACACTGATAACCAGAATAATGGAAAAAAGCAGTTCTAGTTTTACGTCATGAATGGATGCACGAATGGTGGTCGTGCGATCGGTTAAGGGAATAATAGAAATACCAGAAGGTAAAGAATTTTCCAGTTGAGGCAGAATTGCCTTGATATTATCAACAACGGCAATGACATTTGCACTGGGTTGACGCTGAACGTTTAAAATCAAAGCCGGTGTTTTGTTAGCCCAAGCCTGTAATTGGGTATTTTCGGGGCCTTGGACGACTTTGGCAACATCTTTCAGACGAATTGGCCCACCATTATTATAGGCAATGATTTGATTTAATAATTGATCTGTATTTTGAATTTGTCCATTAACCTGCAATGTTACTGAACGTTGTGAGCCATCAAAACTGCCTGTTGGAGAGTTAACATTTACATTACCAATTGTTGTTCTTACGCTATCCAGATCAATACCATAAGAAGTTAGCTTTGGTACATTCATCTGAACACGAAATGCTTTACGTTGTCCCCCTGATAGGGTAACAAGACCAACCCCTGAAATCTGACTGATTTTTGCTGCTAGACGTGTGTTAACATAGTCTTCAACATCGGTAAGTGGTAGGGTTGTAGAAGTAATCCCCAGTGTAAAAATAGGGGTGTCGGCTGGGTTTACCTTGGCATATACGGGGGGGGTTGGCAGATCAGAAGGAAGTAAGCTGTTGGCTTGGTTGATTGCTTCTTGTACTTGTTGGGCTGCGACATCCATTGACATGGTTAGGTTGAAACGAAGGGTAATAACCGATGCACCGCCTGAAGATTTAGATGTCATTTCATCCAAGCCAGGCATTTTTCCCAATTGAGTTTCCAAAGGAGCGGTAACAGAGGTCATCATTACCTCTGGGCTGGCACCTGGATAAAAAGTTGTAACGACTATGGTTGGGTAATCAACATCTGGTAATGCAGACAAGGGTAAAAATCTGTAGCCTAATATCCCGCATATTAAAATAGCAAGCATGAGTAGGGTTGTTGCTACAGGGCGCAGGATAAAAAGGCGTGAAGGATTCATAAGAATATATCCAAAAGCTATGGTCATCAAAAGGAAGTATTAGGGATTATTTTTTTGAGTATTTTTGGGCGATTGTGGCACGACAATTTTTGCCCCGTTACGCAATTGATCGATACCATCTGTTACAACTTTGTCATGCAGTTTTAACCCTGATACAACGACCGTATGTTCGCCATCATTATACCCTGTTTTAATATTTTGCAGTTTAACTGTTGAATCTGGTTGCACAACGTAAACAAAAGATCCGTCTGGTCCTGTTTGGATAGCGTTATTTGGAATGGTTAAAACATCGTGTAATGTATCAACAAGTAAATGGGCATTGACAAATTGATTTGGAAATAATTCCCACTGAGCATTTGGAAAGATAGCCCGTAAACGTACAGTACCTGTTGAAGTATCTATTTGGCTGTCTAAAACACTGGTCGATCCGATAGCTAACTTTTTAGTATTATCGCTGTTCCATGCTTCGACATTTAAACTTTTATATTTCTTTAATCCGTCCAAAACTATACTTAATCTGTTTTCTGGAATGGTTAGTATTACTGAAATTGGGGTCATTTGTGTTAAAGTTGCTAGACCACCACTTTGCCCTTCAGTAACATAGTTTCCCGCATCAACTTGACGAATACCAATACGACCATCTGCAGTGGCGCGAATATAGCAATACATCAAGTTCAGTTCTTGTTGTTTAATCAATGCCTTATCTGTTTTAATTTGAGCTTCAAGCTGGGCTACTTTATACTCTTGATCTTGTGCAGTCATTGGGGCGATACTGTTTTGTTTTAGCAGTTTTTGATATCGCGCATTATCAAGTCTTGCTTGTTTAAGCAGTGCCATATCAGAGTGTAAGGTGCCTTCGTATTGGGCTTTTAGTGCTTCATAAGGGCGGGGATCAATCAATGCCAATAAGTCACCCTTTTTAACCATCTGTCCTTCGGTAAAATAGACGTGTTGTAGATAACCGGAAATCCTTGCTGGAACGGTAATGTTAGCAATAGGAATAACGGTTCCTAGTTCTGTAAAGATAATAGGAACATCAGTATTGGTAATTGACGCAACTGCGACAGGCTTGGCACGATCGTGTGTTTCTTCGCTGGGTTTGGAAATAAAGGAATAAATTGAACGATAAGCAATAATAACGATGACTATAATAGCAAGTAATAAAAAAATTCTTTTAACCCATCGATAATTTTGGGAAGAAGGCTGATCTGAAGGGTTAGAATTAGGAGAAGAGGGGGTCGGCGACATTGTACAGCGATCTTTTCATAATATTTAAGTCAAAGTTATCTATTTACATTTATAAAGCATGTATTATTTGCATATAAATCATGATTATTTTATGACGATATAATAAACATTGCCATTTTAAAATCCAAATAGTTATTACGATCCAGATACAAAAACACTAATTTCAGCAGCATTTAGTAAGGAAAATAAAGTATTATACGTTTGAGTATGGACTTTATAGTGTAGACTTGTCATAATTGTAAATATCGAAAATGAATTAAATTCGAAAATGTATTGAATGTTTTAATGCTGGAGAAAGTTCGATGAATAAAGATATTAAAAATACCGTTAAAGAAGTCAGCGATAAAGTGGATGATGCCGTTGACAAAACCAAGGACGTAGCTAAAGAAGCAGCTGAAAAAACCAAAGATACAGCTGAAAAAGCTAAAGACACAGCAAAAGATACAGCTGAAAAAGCAAAAGATGGTTTGAAAGATTTAAAAGACAAAGCCAAAGATCATCTTGGTGATGCAAAAGACACAGTTGAAGATTTTGCTGGGGTTGCAGAAGATGAATTTAATCGCTTGTATGGCGAAGATGGCAAGTTAGAATCGGTTGTAAATTTTGTTCGCGATCGTCCTATTCTTTCAGTTAGCATTGCAGCCTTTATTGGTTTTATTATGACAAAAATTGTAAAAAGCCGCTGCAAACACTGTAAGTAAGCATTATTCATAAAACTGATCTTATTTTGAAAGCTATTTTTCTTTGTTAAAAGAAAAATAGCTTTTTTTATATAAATTTCATTTTCCCTCTGTTCTTTTGCGACTCGTTGAGTATATTATGGATTCGTTCAATATAACACAGAGTATCTGATATAATATGCAATATGCCATTGACATTGCTGGTGTAGATGAAGTGGGAATGGGATGTATTGCAGGGCCTGTTGTGGCCGCTGCTGTAATGTTTCGATGTCCTGTACCTATTGATTTAGTCTGTCTTTTAGATGATTCAAAAAAAGTCAAGCCCAGTATGCGCAAGCAAATCTTTGATCGTTTGCATACAGTGCCTGAAATAGACATCGGGATTGCTGCTGCGTCTGTTCACGAAATATTTACGTTAAATATTAGAAAGGCAGCAGCTTTAGCAATGCAAAGAGCGGTTCGTAAGCTTGTTATCTTTCCAAGATTGGTTTTGGTAGATGGAACATCAACGCCAGATTTTCAATGTTTTGCGCAGCCTATTGTCAAAGGCGATGGGCTATCATTCTCGATTGCTGCGGCATCTATCGTGGCAAAGGTAATACGGGATCGATTAATGCATCGTTTGGCAAAGCGGTGGGGAATGTATGGATGGGATCGTAATGTTGGATACCCAACACTTGAACATCGCAAGTCGTTGGAAAAATATGGAACTTGCCCCCATCATCGTCAGGGGTTTGTAACGGTGAAGCAATTGTCTTTTAAAATGAATTTTTTGCAGAGTGGGGCGGCATTCGTGTCGAGAAGAGTATGAGTGGTGCAGTTATGTTGGATCTTCCTTTGGATCAGATCTTAAATGGAGAATGCATCCAGGTAATGAAGCAATTGCCATCCGCATCAATCGATTGTATTTTTGCCGATCCTCCTTATAATTTGCAATTACAAGGAGAGTTGCGCAGGCCTGACGATACAATTGTTGATGGCGTGACCGATGAGTGGGATAAGTTTCAAAGTTTTGCTGCCTATGATCAATTTTGTCGGGACTGGTTACGTGAATGTCATCGTTTATTGCGTAAAGATGGTACGATATGGGTGATCGGTTCTTATCACAATATTTTTCGTATTGGTACTATTTTACAGGATCTCGGCTTTTGGATTTTAAATGATATTATTTGGCGAAAATCTAATCCAATGCCTAATTTCAAAGGGCGCCGTTTTACCAATGCGCACGAGACACTGATTTGGGCCGCCAAAGGAGCAGATAGTAAATATCGTTTTAACTATCAAGCAATGAAAACGTTAAATGATGATCTCCAGATGCGTTCGGATTGGTTTTTGCCTTTATGCACTGGAAATGAACGGTTACGAAACGAACACGGATTGAAACTTCATCCAACACAAAAACCAGAAAGTTTATTATATAGGGTTGTTTTGTCATCAACCAATATTGACGATGTTATTTTGGATCCTTTCGCTGGAACTGGTACGACTTTGGCCGTTGCAAAACGTTTGCAACGCCGCTTTATTGGTATTGAACGTCATCCCGATTATATGAAAGCAGCAAAACAACGGGTAGAAACCGAGAGGGCTTTACCTGTCAAGGATATTAAATTATCACCATCTAAGAAGGAAATACCAAAGGTGCCTTTTGGTAATTTAATTGAACAAGGTTTTCTTGCTCCCGGTGTTGTTTTGATGGATCGTCAGCGTCGTGTTTTTGCAACCGTAACATCAGATAGTACTATCGTTAGTGGTAATCAAAGAGGATCAATTCACAAAATTGGTGCATTTGTTACAAATGCACCTTCTTGTAATGGGTGGACTTTTTGGCATTTTGAGAGAGATGGTGTGTTGCTAGCACTGGATGTGTTACGCACCGAATATAATCAGATGGTCCAAAAAGGAAAATAAAAATACAAGAACATTATTTATTCTGAAAGCCTAAGAAGCCAATTTCTGGTTTAGGAACCCCACCGTCTTGGGCTTGGAAAATTGGGCTGTGTTGGGCCGATAAAAATTTTCCTTGTTTATTTTTTCCCTTGACCGACATATGTCCCTTACCATTTTTAACCGTAATTGCAGAAGGCTCAACAGAGACACTAGCATTGGCCAAGGTCTGTGGTGAATTGTTATACCCACGCATTGAGAGTAATAAGAAAGTTATACGATCACGGTTTAAATCAACGGACATTTCCAATGGTGTTTGTCCTAGAACGTTGGTTGCACGTAAATCTGCACCCCGTCCCAAGGCATCTTGGGCTGCATTCAGATTTCCAGTATTAATTGCATCGAAAAGTGCTTGGGTCGGATTTTTGTCATCATTTCCCAGACCATCGTCATCTTGGTCTTGATTATCACTATTAGATTGAGCTGTTGGCTTTTCCTTTCCCCCTTTTTTTTCTTTGTGAGAGGGAGCCGTGGCCGTTTGTGCCATGGCCGTTGTTGCAAGGAGGTTAGTGCCACAAAAAGCTGTAACACATAATAAGGAGAGGAAAGGCAATAAACGAGGCTGAAAGTTCATAGTGCTATTTCTCTTGATAAAAATCAAATGCCAGACAATATCAATGTTATTTATAGTAAATCAAGTCTTAATGCTATGGCTTTCTTTAAATTAAGACTTGCTTTCTCTATACCATGCCATGAATAGACACCCTAATCCAAGGATTAAGGTCATCCATGGTGATAAAATATGATAGATTGATTGGTGTGTTGTTGTATAGGTTACATGTTTGGGAAACTTCATCGAAGTTGCGTTGGCATAGGAAGGATTTTGTTGATCAGTGGTTTCGATCTTAGGAAGAGATATTTGATTAGGGTGATCCCCCAGCCAGAAGACGTAGCCATGATTTTGTAATAATTTAGACAACTGAGTTGCTGTGACTGCTAGTTCATTCATTTCTATCGGATCTGAAAGCTGTGCTGCGGTATAGGTTGTTAGATGTTCATTCGATATTTTCCAAATTCCATCTTCTTTGGCTGGTACAGTTACAGTCGCGCTGCCATTTTCTTGGTCCGGGGTTAGGGTTGCGGATTGTATCTGACCGGATGGGGAGGTAATAGTAAATTCACTTGGACGTTGGTCATGTGTATTTTCCCAATAGATTGTCAGTTTTTTATTTTGAATAGTTGCTTTTAACTGTTCTTCTTCCAGTTCAGGTTCTTTCATCAACCAATGGGACAAACGTCGCAGTAATTCGGCTTGTGGCCCTTCTTTTTGTGCCCCTTTGGACCATAACCATAATTGGTCAGACAACAAAAGTGCAACTCTTCCTTTATCCACATGATTTAAAATCAACAGGGGGGATTGATCTGGGGTTTGCATTAAAACTTGTCCAGCAATATCACCTGTCGCTTTTAAATACCGATACCATGATCCCCAGTTTAGTTGATTTTTACTTAATATCTTAGTGACAGGATGTTTTTTACCCAGTGGGGTTAGTTCTGGTTTAAAAGGGGTATTGATGATGTCACGATCTGAAGCAACATGAGCAGGTAATATAGAACGTAAAGGCGAGTTTTGTAGCGAGAAATTTTGTGCATATTCAGGCCCTGCAATCAGGAATAATCCTCCACCTTTCCGAACATAATTGACTATTTGAGCTAAATAGTAGGGGGGCAGGCTATTCCTATTTTCAAAACCATCTAAGATAATTAGATCAAATAGATTGATTTTTTGCATGAAAAGTTCATTAATTGGAAAAGGGATTAATGCTAATTCATTGGCTGGAATATTTTCATCCTGCTCTGCAGAACGTAAGATGGTAAAGTGAACCAAATCAACGGATGGATCTGATTTTAACAAACTTCTCCATGCGCGTTCTCCTTGATTGGGCGAACTGGATACTAATAATACTTTTAGTTTATCCCGAATGCCATTGATTTGAATAATTTGATGGTTGTTAATATCTGATATTTCACCAAATAATGGGAATACAGAAATACCAATCAGATTTTTACCATTATGCGTTACGGGAACTTGAATTGTTTGCGGGGAACCTACAGGCACGTTCATTGTTAAAGTAGGTTGATTTTCTTGCAAAATTGTCAGAGTCGCCACAGCATCGCGGGGAACAGAGATTCCATTATCATTGACCTGCAATTTAATTTCAGCTTTTTTACCGGTAATCGTATAGGCAGGTGTATGAAGAATTTTTAAAGATCGATCTGTTTGTTCGTGACTGGCGGGTAAAAGTGCATATAAAGGTAATGTTTTATGAGTGGCCAAAGTCATACTTTTAGGAAAATCTTTGGGTACATCATGAATTTGACCATCAGTGATGACAATTACCCCACCTAATTGTGTTGTTGGGATTTGATTAGCTGCTTTCTCGACGGCTTGAAACAGATTAGTGCCCTGATTTTGATCATTACGAAATGAAATAATTTTTGGATGAAGATTGGGGGGGAGGGTTTGTAGCAGGCGTGTCAATGCTGCTTGGGCAATAGTTTGTCGTTCACCAATAGACATGGAATCAGATTTATCCATCAAGATCAACAAGGTTTGTGGTAATTCTTGTTGATGATTTTTAAAAATAATTGGCCCTGATAACCACGCTAACAATATAAAACAGGTCAGAAAACGCCATAGGATGCCTTTATACGAACGGTTAAAAAGGCTTATGCACAAAATAATAGCGCATAAAATAGCTATACATAATAATGCCCAAAAGGGGAGTAAAGGATCAAAATGAAGGTTAAAAGAAGTAAGTTGTTTTAACACTACTCTGATGCTCCTAATTGTCTTAATAGGGCAGAAACATGTACTTGGTCTGCTTTATAACTGCCTGTTAATGCATACATAACCAAATTCATACCAAACCGATAACTTAAATTACGTTGTTTTTCTGTGTTTGGAAAAATAGGATAAGCAAAGCTACCATCTGATGTTACTGCCCAAGCGTGCGCCCAGTCATTTTCCCCCACAATAACAGCACTGACCCCATCGTTAATTAAAGGGTTATTTTGTGAAATCCAGATAGGCATCGCATCGTAACGTCCAGGAAAATCATGTAGAATATAAAAAGTACGGCTCAGTAAATCTTTATCTGATAATTTTGATAATGTGGGAATAGTTAACTCTGAAGTGGCAAGTTTCAAAGCCTCTGCAGCACCTGGTGCTTCTCCTGAAAAAAGATCAGGATGAATGGGTTCCGTAGTTGCGCTTGAATCATGACCTTGCGTGTCAATAAGAATAACGCCACCATGGCTGATATAATGATTTAATGCGCTATTGCGTTTTGCATCTGGCTGAATATTTGGGGTAATGGGCCAGTATAATATCGGATAGAAGGCTAAATCGTCTTTAGCTGGATCAACGCCTTCGGGTTGAGCCAATTTTAAAGTGGTCCGTTCATTAATAAATCCTGATAACCCTTCCAATCCTTGTTTAGAGGCAAGATCAACGCTTGGATCATGAGTAAGAATATAAGCAAGACGGGTTTGTAATGCTGCGGGGGGAGAGATTGCTTGGTCTTTAGATTGTGCATAGGCAGCTTCACCAATGCAAAACAGCATCAAAACAGGTAAAATAGTTTTAACTGCTTTATTTAGGTAACCACGTAAAAACATGCTGAGCAATATATCCAACAGAATCAAAAGAAGACCAATTAGGATACATATACTGCTAAGCGCATAAGATGATGTGGATTTTGGCGATAGAGTTAAGGTTTTGCCAACAGGAGCAGACGGTTTTAACGATTGGATATGATCACCCAAATTTAATGCTGCGTGAAAATCGCTTTCACCATATAACCCTGGGGGATGATGTGGATCAATGATGGTTTTATTAATTGCATTTGTTTGAATTGTTTGCGCATAAGGGGAAGGGGTTTCCAAAGCACCAAAACTATTTAGTAAACTGATAGGGCGTAATAAGCTATCGCCTTGAGGTGTTTCCACGCCAAAGGAAATATGTATTAATTTCTCTAACATAGAAACAAATAATTCTGATAGCGGTAAAGAGGACCAATCTGGAGTACTATTGGTATGAAAAAGGATAATTTGCCCTTTTCCTATTGTCCGGTGGGTTACCAGTGGGGTGCCATCTTCTAACTTTGCCCAAACAAAATGATCAGTATCGGTATTGGGCTCTATTAATAACTGTTTACTGATTGTAACATCTTTTGGAATAGATAATCCGTAAAAAGGAGAATTATTGGAAAACGCTGATAAATGTTGAGGTTTTTCCCATGTCATTGCCCCGCCTAATTCTCTTGCTCCTTGCAGTAATGGAATTGGAACTAACGCTGTTGAACGGGCTGAACTTTGTTGAGAATTAAGTGTACTGCCCGCCAACAGGGGTCCCGAAAATCGAATCAACATACCGCCATTTTTAACCCATGTTTCCAACGTTTGAATAGTTTTCTCATCTGTGATCAATGTATCGGGGATAATTAAGACGGATAGGGGATTTTCTAATAATTGTTGTAACGAACCTTCTTTTATTTCACCTAATGGGGCTAGGGCTTTTTTAAGATAATACAGCGAACCAACAAAAGGTGTGTTGGCACTGTTAGAGGTCACCCATAAGCCAATTACGTGCTTTCTAGAGTTTTCATCTAAAAGATAGGTTCCCCCTGCGCTGGGTGAGTTATTAATTTGTAGATAATCAATTTTATTTTGTGCCTCTGCTGGAATGGTCAATTCAATAGAGGTCTGTGTCGTATTGGCAAATATTGTTTTTTGTGCTGAGGTTAACAACTCGCCTTTTAAGGTATAAGCATGCAGTGTCAGGTTTTGGGGAAATGATTTTGCCAATAATGTAATAGGTTGGGTTATGCCATTTGCAGTCAAAGTTGGCTTTGTTAATAATAAAGTAGATGCCGATATGGGATCTTGTTGTGGTTGGATTTCATAGAGATTATGAACGGCTTTTAAGCTATTATAAAATATATCTTGGTGATGTTGTTTTATACCGTCGGAAAGATAATAAACAGTTTGATATTTTTTTTGATTTTTTTGTATCAACTCTGCTGCTGCTTGACGGTTAACAGGCCAAGCTTGTGGATGGATATCTTCAAGTTGTAATGTCGGACTTATAGTATTTGCTAACGGTTTCAATTTTAAGGGATTATTTTGAACATCAGGAGCCGTCAGTAGTAAATGTATTGGTGTATCTTTTTGCTGGCTTTGGGTAACGATCGCAGAGGCAGCGGAAATAAATTGGGGCCATTGAGGGGCAGAAGCCCAACCATTATCTATTACCAGTAAAATTGGTTTATTAGAATGTTGAACGGATAGAGTACTCGCAGTGAAAACAGGTCTAGCTAACCCTAAAATACATAAAGTAATTGCTAATAAACGTATTAAAATCAACCACCACGGTGCGTGAACAGCCTCTTGCACATTGTTTTGTAATTGATGTAACAGCGTAATTGGTGGGAAAGATTGCGTGCGGGGCCGTGGTGGGGTTGCTTTTAAAAAGAACCAAACAAGAGGCAGTGCTAAAAGCGCAAAAAGAATATAGGGGTTAAGAAAGATCATCGTGACTTTGCATTTCTCTTATTTGATAAGATATTCCAAGCGGATAATAAGGAATAAGCAGCGTTAACATTAGATATATCTTGTATGATTGAAATATTAATATTTTGACATAATGTTTTAAGCTGATTTTGATGTTCAGTCCAAAGGGTTGCGTAATGTTGTGAAGATTGTACATCATTTGACAGGGTAATGGCCTCTTCCCCTTCTAACCCTGAAAATTCTATTCGACCTTTATAAGGGAAGGTTTGTTCTGCGGGGTCAATGGCTTGGATTAGCAAAATATGATTTGGACGTTGAACTAATTTTTTTAAAAAATCAGCCAATTGATCATAAGGATACAGAAAGTCACTGATTAAAACAGTCCAAGCATGTGCTGGCAATTGTTCCACTACTGGAAAATCAGGCGAGGCAGAAACAGAAGGGGCGACTAAACGTTCTGCTAAGGTGTAAAGTTGTTGTACTCCCTGAAAAGCGTTGTTGGAAGTGTGTTTATTGATTAGTCGTACACGTTCACCAGCATTCAGCAATAATGTACTAAGGCTTAACCCTAATAGATAAGCTCTTTCTTGCTTAGTAGGCAGATCTGAAGAGGACCGCCATTGCATTGAACCTGATACATCACACCACAGATTTAAGGTTTGGATATTTTCTTCTTCAGTTTCCCGAACAAAGATTTTGTCACTTTTGGCGGATTGACGCCAATCAATTGTATGAACAGGTTCCCCAGGCATTGCCAATCGGTACTGCCAAAACTGATTACCTTGTCCTGTACGTTTGCATCCATGACTGCCTGTCAAAACTGTATTCGCAACCTTGTTGGAAGCTAATAAAAGATCAGGCAGCGTTTGTGCTGTTTGTTGTGCCTTCGCAATTAATGTGGATCGTGAAAATATTGATCCATCTTTTGTTTTATTAAAAAAGGCAGATTCTTTATGGTGTTTTTTGAAAAGCCGAGACCACCAATGATCAGTCATTATAAATTAAACCGATTTTTGCAATAAGGTTTGGATAATATTATCTAACCGTATGTTTTCTGCCTTAGCTGCAAAGGTCAGAGCAATACGATGTCTTAATACAGCTGGTGCTAATGCAACAAGATCATCTTGACTGGGGGCTAGACGACCATCGATCAGGGCTTTGGCTCGAATCAATAGCATCAAGGCTTGTGCGGCTCTGGGACCTGGCCCCCAAGCAATATTTTGTTGGATAAATGGGTCGGTCGATGTCTCGGGCCTGGCGTTACGAATCAAGCGAATAACACTATCGATTAAATCGTTACCAATTGGCAAACGTCTAACCAACGACTGGGCTTGAATTAACATTTCAGGGGAAAGAATGTTTCTGGGCGTAATTTCTTCTGCACAGGTTGTGGCAAGCAACATTGCTTTTTCTGTATCATGATCAGGATATGTTAGATCAATTTGCACCATAAAGCGATCGAGTTGTGCTTCGGGCAGGGGATAGGTTCCTTCTTGCTCGATAGGGTTTTGAGTCGCCAAAACGTGAAATGGTGCAGGCAGCGGATAATCTTTGCCTGCAATGGAAATGCATTTTTCCTGCATGGCTTGCAACAAGGCAGATTGGGTACGCGGGCTGGCGCGGTTAATTTCATCTGCCATAACCAGTTGGCAAAAAGCAGGCCCTGGAATAAATCGAAAGTGACGCTTTCCATGTTGGTCTTCGTCTAATATCTCACTACCTGTAATGTCAGCTGGCATTAAATCTGGGGTAAATTGAATGCGTTTGGCTGAAAGTCCCATCACAGTTGATAATGTTGTGACCAGCTTAGTTTTTCCAAGACCAGGTGCACCAACCAACAATGCATGACCGCCACTTAGCAAGCTTGCCAAAATTTGCTTAATTGCGTTTTGTTGACCATAAATCACACGACCAGTTTCAATTAACACATCGGTTAAATGTTGGCTATATGTATCTGCAAGTTGTGTGTCGTCACGAGAATCAGAAATAGTTTTATTTAAAGAGGTCATATATTTAGAATCAATGTTGGTTAATAAGGGGCCAGTAGCAATGTAATTGCATTATAGAATAAGGTAGACAGATACAGCAAGTCTTGTAAAAATTTTCGAATAAATTATAGAGTAAAATAAAGCTAATATAAATCATAGTAAATATTATATTCTCTTAATTCATATCCCTTAAAAGTAACAAAGAAAAGAGTATCTTTATGAGTATTTTAGAGCGTTTACCTTGTAAAGAAGATCTTGATCATCTTTGGCAAATTTTACCTAATGCCCGTTTGGTTGGAGGTGTTGTACGGGATTTATTAATTAACAAGCCCGTTACCGATGTTGATATGGCAATTCCTGATCCACCAGAAATTGTAATAAAAACATTACAGGCGGCAGGAATAAAAGTAATTCCAACAGGATTGTCCCACGGAACGATAACGGCGTTGTTAAATGATCGTGCCTATGAAATTACAACTTTACGTAAAGATGTTCAAACAAATGGTCGCCATGCCGAGGTCGTTTGGACAAGAGACTGGCAAGAAGATGCCGCAAGACGTGATTTTACCGTAAATGCCATGTTTTGTGATCAGCAAGGCCATATTTGGGATTATTACGGTGGGCAAGGGGATTTAAAACAAGGCAAAATTCGTTTTGTTGGGCAAGCTTGCCAACGTATCCACGAAGATGTTCTGCGCGTTCTAAGATTTTTTCGCTTTTATGCACGGTTTGGCACAGGTCAACCCGATCCAGAAGCAATTCAAGCTATTGGTCAATCAACACAGTTGTTAAAAAAACTGTCCGCTGAACGTGTATGGGCAGAGCTACAAAAAATTTTAATTGGGCCTGGCGCTGGTCGGATTATTGGGATGATGGATCAATATGGTGTGCTGTCTGTACTAATGCCATTTGGATATGATGTGCCTTTTTTTCAGAAGATGATCCATCTAAATCCTCCTGAGCATGCAATTTTAAGGTTAGCAGTCTTGGTAAAAGGGAACAGTAGTGTTATAGGAAAACATTTACGACTTTCACGTAAACAAGAGAAAGAACTGCGTGATTTGCATCAAATGCTCCCTTTGTCTATTGATATGTCTGAAATTGAATTAATTAAATTAAAAGCACAATATGATTTGGACTTGTTACTTGGAAGGAGCTGGATACAACAAACCTTGGATCATGTTGAACGTCAATCATTGTGGCAGAATTGGCGAAATCGTTTGATAAAGCTACCTCAACCCATCTTCCCTTTAACGGGCAAAGACTTGATTCAAATAGGTGTAAAATCTGGTCCTGATATGGGAAATGTCTTACAAGAGGTAAGAAATTGGTGGCTGTCTGAAGGATGTAAACCAGATAAAACCTGTTGTTTAGAGTGGTTAAAAAGCAACATGAGCGAAAGAATTACTTAAAAGATTTAATTCTTGCCTGTAAATAGTTTAAATAAAATATACAGCCCTGATCATTATTCAGGTTTTTATCGATTTGATTGATATATATTTAAAGAAAATATAGTGACCATTATTCAAGAAACAACAGTAAATAAAAAGAAAAAAAACCTTTTAACACTCTTACTAGGGGATGATCATAGTTGGCCATTTATGAAACGCTTGTGGCAAGAGGAAATAAAATTTCATCCCAAGCGCATTTTCTTGATTGTTTTTTTCACAATATTAATGGCTGGATTAACAGCTTTATATCCTTTGGTTATCCGACGCGCTTTGGATATGTTTAAGGATAATGATCCACGAATTTTATATCAAGTACCGTTACTCGTCGTTATCGTAACTGCCGCCAAAGCTGCCTCTCAATATGGGCAAACCCTAGCTGTGCAAGAATTGGTATTAGTGGTTATTCGTGGTTTACAAAACAAAATGTTTTTACATCTTGTCTATACCGATATTGCCAAGGTCGAACGTGAAGCTCCTGCACAGTTGGCATCACGTTTTACAACGGACGCATTATCGATCCGTGAAGCCATGATCAGGGTGGTTAATGCGTTTGGGGATACAATTACAGTGGTTGGTTTGATTGTGTCCATGTTTTATATGGATTGGGAACTTAGTCTTATTGCAGCATTATTATATCCAATTGCAGCAGTGCCAATTCAAAAACTTGGGAAAAAAGTACGTCGTGCCTCTGGTAACATGCAAGAGCAAATTGGAAAAACCGCTGCTTTATTAAATGAAACCTTTGCCCAAGCTAGAACCGTTCGTGTTTATGGTATGGAACAAAGAGAGGTCGAGCGTGCGCATCGATCTTTTGATGAATTATATAATGCAACGTTGAAAATTATTAGTGGTCGGGCTAGGGTCGATCCTATTATGGAGGTCTTGGGGGGCAGTGCTGTTGCTGCTGTTTTGGGATTTGCTGGATGGCGTGCCGCAATGGGGGGGGCAACCCTTGGGGATTTTTCTGGATTTGTTGCAGCTTTATTACTTGCTGCTCGTCCATTAAGAGCGCTTGGTTCTTTAAATGCTGCAATGCAAGAGGGAATATCTGGTCTTGATCGAATATTTAAGATTATTGACGAGCCCACACAAATTTGTGACAAAGCAACAACCACAGCTTTACCCGACGGCCAAGGACGAGTAAGGTTTGAAAATGTTCATTTTATATATCCAGGGCGACACCTTGGATTGCAGGGTCTGGATTTCGATGTAAAACCAGGATTAACAGTGGCTTTGGTCGGTCCATCGGGGGCTGGGAAATCGACTGCATTAACATTGATTCCCCGATTACACGATGTTCAAAAAGGCCGTATTTTGTTAGATGGTATTGACTTGCGGGATATGAGAATGAGTGATTTGCGTTCAGCAATTGCTTATGTTCCACAAGATCCATTATTATTTGATATTTCGATTTTGGAAAATATCCGTATTGGCAAGCCTGATGCCTCGGATGAAGATATTCGTAAAGTCGTGGAAGGTGCCGCAATCAGCCAATTTGTTGATTCTTTGCCAAATGGTCTAAATACTAGGGTTGGTCACGGTGGTCAGTTGTTGTCCGGCGGTCAAAGACAGCGTGTGGCATTGGCAAGGGCTTTGTTGCGGAATCCTCGGTTGTTATTGCTTGATGAAGCAACCAGTGCATTGGATACAGAAAGTGAATATATGGTTCAACAAGCTTTGTCAAAGTTACGAAAAGATCGAACCACTTTGATTGTTGCCCATCGTCTATCAACAGTAAGGTCGGCAGATTTGATTGTTGTTATGTGTGATGGTCGGGCGGTTGAATATGGTAATCATGAGACATTGATGAATCTAAATGGACTTTATGCACGTTTAGTACAAACACAAGACTTAAATCGTTAACTGACAATTCAATGATTATTTTGATCGGTATCAGTAAAGAGGAATATATATGGTAGGTAACGTACAAAATACAGATCATGATAATCATGAAACTGTAGAAGATGATCAAAACAAGAACGAACATAAATCAGGCTCTTTAAAAAAAGTTATTGCATTGGTTATTTGCTCGTTATTAATTGTTGTTGCTGGTGTTTATTGGTGGTTAACCCGCAACGATATTAGTACAGACGATGCTTATACATCGGGTCGCGTCATTTCAATTGCTCCTCACGTTAATGGATATGTTACTGAATTATTGGTCAATGATAATCAGTTTGTACACAAAGGTGATGTTTTATTTCGAATTGATCCTAGAGATTACGATGCCGCACGTGAGCAGGCCGAAGGGGATCTTGAAAAAGCCAGAGGGCAATATATTGCATCGCAATATATGCTAGAAGTGGCTAAAAAAAATTATCCGGGGCAATTAAAAGTAGCCCAAGCTCAGTTAGATGTTGCCAAGGCACAAGCGTTTAAGGCGAAAACAGATTATAACCGACAGCACAGCATTGCACGTGCAGCAACTACTCAACAAGATGTTGACTATTCTACCGCTGCTTACAATCAGGCAAGGGCGGAAATTGCAAAGGCCGAAGGCAATTTATTAATTGCTACCCCAGTTCAGGCCAATATAGGTAACAGCAGCAGTCAAGTCACCCAACAACAGGGGATGCTTGAAACTGCAGAGGGAAAATTAAAACAGGCAAATTTGAATTTAGATTGGACTGTTGTACGTGCTCCTCATGATGGGTGGATTTCCAAACGAAATATTGAGCAAGGAAATTACGTGACAACAGGTCAATCCGTACTAGCCATCGTCGAACCTGAGGTCTGGGTCGTTGCCAATTACAAGGAAACACAAATCACAGATATTCGTCCAGGTCAAAAGGTTGATATTGAAGTGGATGCCTATCCTTCCTTGAAACTTCAAGGACATGTTGATTCATTACAAGCTGGAACAGGGGCTGTGTTTAGTGCATTTCCTCCTGAAAATGCAACAGGGAATTTTGTTAAAATCGTTCAACGTGTTCCAGTAAAGATTATTATTGATAAAGGATTGGATCCAAAGCGACCTCTGGCTCTTGGTTTATCAGTTGTGCCAACGGTTTATACAAAATGAGTACAGTAGCTACAACACAATCCATCGATCGAAGCCAGTGGAAGCCCGGTCATAATCCGTGGGTGGTCGCTGTTGTTGTGACCCTTGCTGCGTTTATGGAGGTTTTGGATACCACGATTGTAAACGTGTCATTACCACACATTGCTGGCAGTTTATCAACGACTTATGATAATGCCACTTGGTCTTTGACGTCTTATTTGGCAGCCAATGGAATTGTTTTAACGATTTCGGGCTGGTTGGGGCGTGTTTTGGGAAGAAAACGATATTTTTTAATTTGTATTGCGATGTTTACGTTTTCCTCCTTTTTATGCGGTATGGCCAGTAGTTTAGGTGAATTGGTTATTTTTCGATTGATGCAGGGCTTTTTTGGGGGTGGCTTACAACCCAATCAACAATCCATTATTTTGGATACGTTTCCCCCTGAGAAACGGGGGGCTGCTTTTGGCTTAACTGCAATGGCAACTGTGGTTGCCCCTATTTTAGGGCCTTCGCTGGGGGGGTGGATTACCGATAATTATTCTTGGCGTTGGGTTTTCTTTTTAAACATTCCAGTGGGTATTATCACAGTCATTTTGGTTATCATGCTGGTTGAAGATCCCCCTTGGGCAAAAAAACGTAAAGAGCGGGTCGATGTTATAGGATTAAGTTTGATCACTTTAGGGCTTGCCTGTCTTGAGGTGATGGTCGATCGAGGTGAGGACGCAGATTGGTTTGGTTCAACTTTTATTTGTTGGCTGGGCGTGTTTGCTGTTATTGGGATCGTCGGTGCAATTATTTGGTTATTAAAAGCGGAAAATCCAGTCGTTGATTTGCGTGTTTTCAAAGATCGCAATTTTGCAGTGAGCTCGGTTTTAATGGCAGGTCTTGGGGGTTGTTTATATGCCTCTGCTATTATTGTACCTCAATTTTCACAAGAGGTGGTAGGGTATACTGCCTTTTTATCAGGATTGGTTCTAACGCCAGGGGGGATTGTTATTGTCTTTTTAATTCCGTTGGTTGGGAGAATGATTAATTATGTGCAAATTCGATATGTGATTGCCCTTGGTTTTTTGATTATGGGGGCGGCAATGTTTTATTCGGCGCATTTAACACCGACATTGGATTTTCGACATTTGGTCTATTATCGTATCACTCAAACTGCGTCTTTGGCATTTTTGTTCGTGCCTTTGTCAACGATCGCCTTTATGACCATACCAGTGAAATATAACAGCGATGCCTCTGCTTTGTTTAGCATGATACGAAATGTATTAGGTGCACTCTGCATTTCGGGTGCGACGGCATTGGTAACGGAAACAAAACAGATCAATCAGGCCCACACAGTGCATTGGATGACACCATTTCATCAACCTTATAATGAATATTTGGCTCAAATGAAGGCGACAGCCCAACAGATGGGTTATGCCACTCAAGAGCAAGCAACCGTAGCATTAAATTATTTATACAAGGATTTTGAGAAGCAAGTGTCTATTCTAGCGTATAACGACGTATTTATGGTAGTGGGGATTTGTGCATTTGCTTTGGTCCCCATTTGCTTTTTACTAGATGGTTATACTGCCAGAAAGAAAAAAAATAAAAACTGATTTAAGGTTGAGTATATTTTTCAAAATATTTGGCTACCTGCATATACATATTGTGTTTATACCCTGTTTTTATGGTAGCCAATTCAGAAATATCAATCCATTTCCAAGTATCGAATTCTTTTTCAATTCCTTTATCTAAATTAATATCGCTATCTTTACCGACAAAACGAATGGCAAACCATTTTTGGGTCTGACCTCTATATTGCCCTTTAAAAGAGTTATTGATGATATGCGTTGGAAAATCATAAGAAAGCCATTGTGGATATTCATCAATGATTTCTATTTGATCTGTTCCAATTTCTTCCAATAACTCTCTTTTTATTGCTGTTTCTGGAGTTTCACCATGATCCACCCCTCCTTGGGGGAAAGACCAAATATCCTCGTGCGCCAAATCATGTCGAAGGGCAATAAAGATTTTTCCTTGAGGGTTAAAAATTACTGCAGCAACATTACGGCGATATGGAAGATGTTCATTCATAGTGAATTTCCTGAAAAGATTAGTGATTATTTTGATTTGTAGATTTTTCTGCAGGGGCTACAGGTTTATTTTCATTTGCAGGTTTGGGCGGAGTTACCTCTTTTTTATTTTCTTTGACAGGGTCGGCTTTAACCGCTGGGATTGGCGTATCTTTGGACACTGTCAATCCTGCCATAGAACGCACAACCTTTAGAGCCTGCTGTAATTGAAAATCCGTAGCAGGGTTTTTATAGTCGTACTTTGGCCAGTTTTTGGGTGGCTGAGCTGGAATAGAAGATGCAATTGCGGGCAAATCATTACGAACAGGGGGTTTTTCTTTGTTCCCACCTTCATTTTTAATAATATGATTTAAATCAGCCTCGCGGATGCTAAATTCTGGTTCTTCGTAACTGTCTTGTACTTTGATATCTGGTGTTATTCCCAATCCTTGGATTGAACGTCCTGATGGTGTGTAGTAACGAGCGATCGTTAATCGAACAGCACCATTACCGGGAATGGGCATAACTGACTGAACCGATCCTTTACCAAATGTTTTTTCGCCGACAATGACAGCTCTGCGGTGGTCTTGTAATGCACCAGAAACAATTTCACTGGCTGAGGCAGAACCACCATTGGTTAAAACAACAATCGGCAAGCCATTGGTTATGTCTGTGCCTTTTGCATTCCAACGTTGGTTATCTTTTGGATTACGTGCTTTTGTAGAAACAATGGCACCTTCTTTAATAAAGTCACGACTGACGGCAATTGCTTGATCTAACAATCCACCTGGATCGTTGCGTAGATCAATAATTAATCCCGCCAATTTTCCACCAGCCTCTTTTTGTAGCTTCTCATAAGCTTTTTTCATATTTTTTTCGGTTTCTTCGTTGAATTGGGAAATCCGAATATACCCAATTTTACCGTACAGGGCCGATTTTATAACCTGAATATGAATAATTTCACGGGTTAATGTTACTTTAAGGGGTTTAGTCGCTTTTAGCCGTAATAAAGTTAACGTAATTTGGGTATTAGGTTTTCCCCGCATTTTATCAACAGCAGCATTTAAAGGGGTACCATCGATATTTTTACCATCAATGGCAATGATATAATCTCCAGCCTTAATACCTGCTTTGGCAGCGGGGGTCCCATCAATAGGGGAAACAACTTTAATGTGACCGTCTTCTTCTTGAACTTCTAGTCCTAATCCACCAAATTCCCCTTTGGTTTGGATTTCCATATTATGATATTGTTTTTCTGTCATATAGGAACTGTGTGGATCGAGACCCGTCAACATTCCATTTAAAGCATTTGTGATTAAATCACGATCGGAAACGGGTTCAACATAATTAGCGCGTACACGTTCAAAAACGTCCCCAAATAGGGTTAACAAGCGATAGGTCTCTGCACTTTTGTTGGGGTTAGAGGGGTCTTTTTTGACCTCTTCAGCCAATGCTTGGACGGTTAAACTATGACCAGAGAACGGATTCCACCCTTGGATTTGTGGGTTTAGGCCGATGCCTGCGATTAAAAGTGTTGTTCCTAATAGCAACCCAGTACGGAACTTCATGCTGCTTTTCTCCTAACAATCTATCCCCTATCGGGAGCATTAAAGTTGATGAGATTTAAAAAAGAAAGTAAATGATTCATTTTTACTGTTCTTTTTCTTTTAGTATAAAAAAAGAAAAAAATCGACTTATAAAAATGGGGATGGATTAATTACTCTTTCCCCACGGCGAAGTTGTACAAATAATGTCGGTCGTCCAGTATTACCGCCAGACCATGATGGCATACGTCCAATCATAATTCCCTTGCTGACACTTTGTCCCACACCGACATTTAATGCACCCATTCCAGCCAAAACAAATCGATAATTTTTACCACAATTTAAAATAACCATCTGACCATATCCTCGAAAGGCACCAGCAAATTCAATCTGCCCACCACAAGGGGCGCGAACACTGGCTTGGGATTGGGGAGCATAGGTAATTCCTTGTGCTGGACCAGCGTCAGTATGGCTGCCCCATAAAGTTATAACGGATCCTGCAACGGGTGCACCACTACCACCTTTTCCAGGAACAGCCTGTAAACCTGGGCCACTCTCTTTGGTTGCTAAAGTTTTAATTTCTTTCCTTGCAGCTTCGGCTTTTGCATGGTTTTTAGCTTGTTCAGCTGCACGTATTTCTGCTTGTAATCGTTTTTCAGCCGCCATTCTAGATGCTGTAATTTTGCGAATAGCATCATTTAAATTATTGGCTTTTTCAGCTGCTTGCGCTGCTTCTTGAGAGACTTTGAAGGCGGTTGCAGAAGATCGCTGTTGAATAAGTCTTGCTTGTTTCGTTGCTTTGGCCAATACATCACGTTGGGTTTCTTGTTGCTTATACAGGTTATCAAGTTCTTTGGTTTTGTCTTGTAACTGGGTTTGTAACGTATCTAATTCGGTTTTGTGTTGATGAATTAATTTTGCTTTTTTTTCCAATTCCCCTGAAATCCCACGAATAACGGATAGACCAATAGTGGAACGTGACGAATTAATGGGGGCTGCCAATAATGTATCGGTTGGATACAAAGACAAGCGTTCGATTAAAGGAAGAAATTTAGAAAATTGCTTTGATTCTTCTTGCAACTTTTTATTTAGTGCTTTGATTTGTAATTTTAAAGTTTCAATTTTTTCACTTAACTGCGCTGATTTTTGTTCCGTTTCTTGCAAAGCTTGGGTTGCTTTTAACATATCGTTGTTTAATTTTTCAGCTTTTGCTTTATCTTTCGTAGCTTTTTTAATAGCTTCGTCTTTTTGCTTTTTTAAGGTTTGTAAACGGCCAGCAGCTTGTTGCTTTTGTTTTAGTAATGCTTGCTGTGCTTCTTTAGCTTTTTGTACAGCCTCTTTGGCTGAGAGCGTTTTTTCTGTTTTTGATGACTGCGCAGATGAGAAAGAATTGAATGAGGTTGTCAGTAAAAAGATACACCCCCCCCTTAAAGCAAATGTTAAAACTTGCTTTGATAAGGGAAGAGTATCTTGTATTGGATAATTGAAAAAAAACCTCATTTAATCTTTGATTAAAGTTTTGCCTGTCATTTCAGCAGGTTGAGGTAAATTCATCAATTGTAACAGGGTGGGGGCGATATCAGCCAAACATCCATCTCTTAATTCTACCCCAGGAACCCCTTCCAAGATTACGGGTACCCTGTCCAGCGTATGTTGGGTGTGGGGTTCGCCGGTTTTAGGATCAACCATGATTTCACAATTACCATGATCTGCTGTAACGATCAAAGCCCCGTTTTGTGCCTTAATAGCTTCGACGATTTTACCTAACCCTTTGTCCACAGCTTCGACGGCTTTAATTGCAGCATCCAGTTTCCCTGTATGACCTACCATATCTGGATTGGCAAAATTGATAACAATTAGGTCATATTTTTGACTGTTAATTGCATCTACTACTTTGGACGTCAACTCTGGTGCAGACATTTCAGGTTGCAGATCGTAAGTCGCCACCTTTGGAGAGTTGATCAGAATCCTATCTTCACCAGGGAAGGGTTCTTCACGTCCACCGTTTAAGAAATAGGTAACATGTGGGTATTTTTCAGTTTCTGCAGAACGTAGCTGTTTCAATCCTGCATTAGCGACGACTTCACCAATAACGTTTTTGTAGCTTTCAGGTGGGAATAAAACCCCCATATATTTCGTTAAAACATCACTGTACTGTGTCATACCCAGTATTTTGGAAAAATGAACAATCTTAGAACGGGTAAAACCATTGAAATCTGGGAACAAAAACGCATCCATTAATTGGCGAATACGATCAGCCCTAAAGTTAAAGGATAAAATACCATCTTGGTCTTTCATACCTTGATAGTTACCTACAACGGTTGGAACAATAAATTCATCTGTAATATTTTCTTTGTAAGAGTCGGTAATGACAGAAAGGGCATCGTCTTTATGGGGGCCAGAAGCAGAAACCAGCGCATCATAGGCTTTTTGAACACGATCCCAGCGATTATCACGATCCATCGCATAGTAACGTCCTGATACGGTGGCAATTTGTACTTCTTTGGGAAGTTCTTTAAGTGCTTGCTCTACAATTGATTTAGCGGATTCAGGTGGGGTATCTCGCCCATCGGTAAAGATGTGTAAAGCAACTTTAATTCCAGCTTGATGCAAGGACTTTGCCAATCCGATGGCATGATCTTGATGCGAATGCACGCCACCAGGCGAGAATAAACCCAATAAATGACATGTTCCGCCATTTTTCTTTAGGGTTTCAATAAATTCGTTCATTAATGGTTTTTTTAAAATACTACCATCTTTGACGGCATGGGTAATTTTAGGAAGTTCTTGCATAATAATACGGCCAGCACCAATATTCATGTGCCCAACTTCCGAATTTCCCATTTGCCCATCGGGTAAACCAACGTGTTCGCCACTGGCATCGATCAAAGCATTGGGACAATTTTTTAACAAGGCGTCCAAGGTGGGTGTATTGGCATTTGCAACCGCGTTATTCTTTTTTTCGGGGTTATACCCAAAACCATCCATGATGGTTAACATGACGGGGCGATATTTCTTTTGTGTCATTTGTTATTTATCCTATCTACGAATAATAATAGTTAAAATGATGGGTTATAATGAATGTTATACAAAATAGAACTATATAAATATGATGGATATGACTGTAACATCATAACAAAGATATCCTGTTATTAGTTTTATACCACAAAAAACAGATTATTTACATCTTTGTTAAAAATATCATAAAATTATCTTTTTTCCAAAAAAGGTAATAAAAATCGTCATTAAGTTAGGGCAGATAAAATGAAAAATGAATTTTTATGGATGTCAGATTTAACCCCAGAACAATTACGGGTAATGCGTGATCATGGTACCGAACCCCCAGGCAGCAGCCCATTAAATTATGAAAAACGATCAGGGACTTATTTGTGTGCGGGTTGCCTTACGCCTTTGTTTTATGCAGAAATGAAATATGATAGTGGTTGCGGGTGGCCATCTTTTTACAAAGTTATTGATGGTGCTGTTGAAACACAAATTGATCACAGTCACCATATGGTAAGAACAGAGGTGCATTGCACACGTTGCAAAGCTCATTTAGGGCATGTTTTTCCCGATGGTCCACAACCCACTGGGGAAAGATTTTGTATAAATGGTGTGGCTTTAAAATTTAAAACGGAAAAATCATAATTATGCTTTGTTTAATGATGGCATGATGGTTATCCAAATTAGCAAAGCAATAGCTGCAATGAAAGACAAGAATAAGAATGCCATATGATATTGATAGTGTTTGGCGATAATACCAGCAATATAAGGGCTAAGTGCAGCACCAATACCTTGGGCAGTCATTACGATACCTAGACCAGTATTAATTCGTCCAGAGCCATTCAAAATACGTACAACTAATCCAGGTACAGCGACCCCCATTAATCCTGCACCAACTCCATCCAATACTTGAACGGGAAGGACGACGTACGGATGCTGAATCAGTCCTGCTAATAACCCACGAATGGGTAAAGCCATCAATGCAAAGATAAATACAAGCTTATAACCTTTGGTCTGTGCTAATCGGGCGGCTAATAAAGCCATTGGGATCATCGTAAGTTGGGCGATAATAATCGTTAATGCTGTGTATGCCCCGGCATTTCCCGCAGTACCTCTGGCAATCATTGCCTGACTAAGTAAAGGCAGCATTGCAGCGTTGGCTAAATGAAATAGTGTTACGGTTAGGATAAGGATAAAGAGCGTTTTATTGTTAAAGAGGAATACAAGAGGTTGCGGAATTTCGTTATTTTTATTCAATCCTCTGGCCTGTTGGTAATTAATTTGTTTTGCTGGAATAAACAAAATCGAAATCAAGGAAAAAAATGTCCAGATGACCATTAAAATAAATACTGCTTTTAGGCCAAAATAAAAGCTGAAAATACCAGAAACCATTGCTGAAAACGCATTCCCACCATGATTATAGGATTCGTTTTGACCTAATTGATAGTCAAATTGTTTTTGTCCGACCAATCCCAAGGTTATTGCATTCACTGTTGGGGGAATAGCTGCACCTGCAATCGCAGTTAGGATCTGGGCTGAAATGGTAGTATAAAAAACTGGATAAAAATAATTTAAACTGCAAGCAAATATAATAATCATAGCAGAAATAACGATGATCGTTCGCTTGGAACGAATGATGTCTGCCAGGGTGCTGATCGGTGTTGTAGCCACCATTCCTGTCAAACTACTGATGGTCATAACCAGACCTATCTGATCGACCTCCCACTGATGTTGTTGTAAAAAGACCGCTAAAAAAGGACCTAATCCATCACGAACATCAGCGATAAAAAAATTTAGTATGTTTAAAGAAATGAGGTTCATGACATGTTAAGTAAATATTCATTCGAAGATGATTAATAATATATTGATAATATTATGGTAAGTACAAAAGACTGGGACAAAACCCGTCAGATTTTATTACAATCAATTATAAAGAGAACTGGCAATCAGCTTGTTTAATCTAACGCTAATCGGTTTTTATTCAAGTGAACGCTTGCTAAAATCTATAATACGAAATTTTATAAGAAACCTTGTGTAACCTAGGATTTCAATTATAAAGCCCTAGGTCACACGAATAAATTATATACGTTCTACAGTATATTTTTCTTTTAAATGTGTAACAATTTCTTTGGCATGTTCTGCGCTGCGGGCTTCGACCATGATGTCTAAGACAGCTGATTGTACGCTTAACGTGGTGAAAAGGCGTTGATGTGATACTTCGATAATATTTCCACCCATCTTGGTACCGATAATGTGCGAAATATCAGCCAACAAACCTGGACGATCTGGAATTGAAAAACGCAATCTTAATAAACGCCCTTCACGTAACAAGGTTCGTAGCAGGGTGTTCGCTAAAATGCGAGTATCAATATTTGCGCCACTGATCGGAAAGGCTATATTTTTATTTTTAAATTTTTCCGGATAAGTTAAAATCGCTGCCAATGCGTTGGCTCCAGAACCTTCTGTAACTTGTTTGGCGTGTTCTGCGGTTAACGTAATTGCATCTTCAATGGCGTGTTCTGGAACAGAGATAATGTCATGAACATATTTTTTTATCACTTCAAAGGGGTGATTGCCCAATTTGCGAACCGCGGTGCCTTCGGCAATGGTGGGGCCCCCCAACACATTTAAATCTTTGTTTTGGGCAAAAGAATATGAAAAGAATTGCTCGCTTTGAACACCAATGATTTTTGTACGTGGGCGCAAAGCTGCGGCTGCAACGGCAAACCCTGCAATTAGTCCGCCCCCACCAACAGGTACAAGTAAATAGTCCAGATCACCAGTATCCTCGAAAATCTCAAGTGCAGCAGTACCTTGTCCAGCCATAACAGCAGGATCGTCGTAAGGATGAACAAAAATACGACCCTCTTTTGCAGCCAGTTCGTTGGCAAATAGGGTGGCTTGTGCGAAATCTTCGCCTTCAAGAACGATTTTGACCCCCCAAGCTGCTGTTCGATTAACTTTGGTTACTGGGGTAAATTTGGGCATAACAATGATGGCATCGATACCCAATAACTGGGAATGACGTGCAACCCCTTGGGCATGATTGCCCGCAGAAACGGTAATTACCCCCCGTTTTTTTTCATCTTCTGTCAATAACGCCAAGCGATTTGCAGCACCACGTTCTTTAAAGGAACCAACAGACTGAAGATTTTCTAATTTTAAGGTAATGTTCGTATTTACACGTTTTGATAAAGAATGACAAAACAAAGTAGGGGTTCGAACAACACGTCCACTGATTCTGTCTGCAGCGGCATAGATATCATCGATAGAGATCATTGTTTATAACCAGACTTATGCACCATAGATAATATCAAGGATTTCGTAGGAGCGGTCTCCGCCTGGTGCAGGTACGGAAACAGTGGATCCTTTTTCTTTACCGATCAGTGCCTTGGCAAGGGGTGAAGAAATAGACAAAAGCCCAGATTTAATATCGGCCTCGTGAACACCAACAATTTGATACGTCATTTCTTTGTCTGTTTCTTCGTCAACCAAAATAACCTTGGCACCAAATTTTACGGTGTTACCAGACAAAGATGCGGGATCAATGACCTGTGCAGAGGAGATAATTTGTTCAAGTTCTAAAATACGTCCTTCGGTAAAAGATTGACGCTCACGCGCAGCTTCGTATTCTGCGTTTTCAGATAGGTCACCGTGGCTACGTGCTTCAGCAATGGCACGAATAATATCAGGGCGTTCCTTATCTTTCAGTCTGCGTAGTTCTTCTTCCAGACGCTGCAGCCCTTGAGCCGTCATTGGAAATTTTTGCAAAGTTGATTATCCTTCAAAAAACGAATAAGTGCGCATTATAGCGAATACTATAGTGATAATAAATAGATTTTATTGAGAAACAATCAAGATAAAAATTAATATTTAGTTTTGAAAAATTGCTTAAGTGTATAATTCTAAAGATTATAAGTTACTATCGCCAGTTTTTATCGGAGTTTGAAATATGATATGTCAATTAAAGATAACTGTCATGACACTGGGCTTTGGGTTGGTTATGCCTTGGGCTACCTATGGAAATGGTGTAACGTTCGAACATAATGATTGGCAAGTTGCCTGTGATAATACGCGCACCTGTCGTGCGGCGGGATATTCGCCAGAGGATGCAAAAAATCGAGTAACTGTTTTATTAACACGCAAGGCCGGTGTTGGGCAGGGGGTAACTGCGCGTGTGCAATTTGCTGATATTCAAGATGACACAGATAAGATGGTCAGTATACCTGATGATATTATATTACAAATTGATAACAAATCTTATGGCAACATTGGCTCCGCCCAAGGAAAAGATATTAATGATGATTCACTTTCGATACCATTAACAGCGTCTCAGACGCAGGCATTGCTGCAAGCATTAAAAGGGACCTCTACTATTGCTTTTGTCGGAAGAGGGCAACAGTGGATTTTGCCAAATAACGGTGCGACCGCTGTTTTGTTAAAAATGGACGATGTGCAAGGACGGGTTGGAACCCCTTCTGCTTTAATTAAAAAGGGCAACAAGTCTGATGACAATGTTTTACCAGCACTTCCAATGCCAGTTGTATATCAAAAATCCTTGCTTAAAGATGATCCCAAGCCGTGGCAATCTAAACTAAATTGGGGTTTATTAAAAAAAGATTTGAAAAAAACGAAAATGGTTGGTTTAGATAGTTGTGATATTTTAGAGCAGGGGGATGACAATAATGAACAATTTTCACCCGAAGTCATTGCTGTACTAAATCATAAACGCTTATTGATCAGCGGAATATGCGCGCGCGGGGCTTATAATGTGGCATATGGTTATTGGATAATTAACCAACAATATCCTTATCAACCTCGGTTAATAACGACTGTGGCTAACAGTGGAATAGAAGGCAACGAAATTGTATCTAGTATGAAAAATAGAGGTATTGGGGATTGCTGGTCTCGTACTGTTTGGGTATGGAATGGCGACGATTTTATTAAAACTTATGACGGTGATAGTGGTATGTGTCGTATGATTACGGCGGGCGGGGCTTGGGATTTACCAACTTATATAGCAAAGGTTAAATAATTACGTACTCATGCAGACTGATCAAATAGTTTGGCGAAATCAGGCCGATGTTCAGAAAAATCTTTCCGCAATGGAAATAGATTGGTTATTTGATAGGGGGTCCTTGACACAGCGGTTGACGCTTTTAAGTAGTCAACGATTTTCATTGGAGGTTTTATCAGAAGGGTACGCGTCCTTACGGCTGGACGAATGTCTGAAATTACAACTCTTATTCCCGCAAAAACAATGGGTGAGAGAGGTTATTTTAAAAGGAGATAATCAATCGTGGGTTTATGCTCGCAGTATCATTATAAAATCAGATCTGGGACAAGATGATAAACAATTGACAAGGTTGGGTTGTCACCCCCTTGGTTCCGTATTGTTTACGGATGAGCAATTTCAACGATCCTTGATAGAAGTGGCCAATTATCCTGTGACGATTATCCCCGTTTTTGAAGGTTCTTTGGGTTTATGGGGTAGAAGATCAACATTTTCTGGTCAAAATTCTGTCGTTCTTGTACAAGAAATTTTCTTACCAAAATTCTGGCAATATATAAAGAACGACAAAGAATAATGTTATTATCAATAGTATTTAATATATTGTAATCATTTACAAAGATTTTTTTAGATTTTCAAGGAAGTCAGCAGGTAGTTCATCGGCAGAGCATTCAATAACAGATTCATCGTCCTGACTACAATCTTGAACAAAAGTAATAGCTGCAAATTCATCCAATATTTCAATGGGATATGTCGGGCCGATTTCGCGGTAAAATTCCATCAAAGGTATACGGTCGTCTTGAATTCTTGAAGCTTTTTCAGGGTCGTTAATGATCCAGCGTGGAAAGAAAATTGTACCTTGATAAAGCATATTTTCTAAATTTATGATGATGCTTACATTTGTACCTGTTGGTTCTGTCCATGATAATTTGCATATCTTTTTTGCAATACGTGCAATGTAAACATCTTGATTTTTTACCCAACGATTTCCGATGATCCCGCTATGAACACGAAAGTCAACTTTTTTAGCATTTTTTATGTAAAGTTCATAATTCCAGCCATTATCATAAGTAAATACTAAATGTTTACCTAGAAAATCTGAAAGATCCTTTTTATCAAACGTTGGCATAAACATTTCCTTTATATTATTGGCTTGTTTATATTTTATATATTCAAAGATAAATAAAATATGATTTAATCACAGTTAACCTCTTGAAAGTTAATTACAGTATATCGTGACTAAGATTAATGTAACCCATTATATTTATTTAGAACTAAATAAATTTATTACGGATGATTATTAATATTTAGTAGAATTATGACAAAACGTAAATCGTTTTATGTAATTTTTAATTTTAATTCAAAAATAAAAATATTAGGTAGTTATTTGAAGGATTTGTTTTGCAAATATTCTAAAAGAAAGATTATTTTCTTTCTTTTAGAATAACGTTTTTTAATGTTTTAAGTATGACTGCAAGGGGGCAACGTCTAATTGTCCCTCACGTAAGGCTGAAATTGCGTGTACTGCGGCAATGGCGCCTGCCATGGTTGTGTAATGGGGAATACCATGGGTCAAGGCGGAATGACGAATGTCAAAACTATCTGCGGTCGCTTGTGCCCCTTGAACGGTATTAATGATCAATTGAACCTCACCCGACAAAATAGCATCCACACAATGGGGGCGACCTTCAAGAACTTTGTTTACGATTTTTGCTTCAATACCTGCTTGTTTTAACGTTTCAGCCGAACCTCTGGTTGCGTAAATCGTAAAGCCCATTTCCGCCAATTTACGACCTATGGATAATAAAGCTGTGCGATCGCTATGCCGAACAGACAGAAATACTGTACCCGTTAAAGGTAAATTAACCCCAGCCCCTAATTGCGATTTGGCAAAGGCACGTTCAAAGGAAACATCAACGCCCATAACTTCACCTGTAGAGCGCATTTCAGGGCCCAAAATAATATCAACATTGGGAAAACGTGCGAACGGAAAAACTGCTTCTTTTACGGCAACATGACTTGAAATAGCACGATCTTTTAATGCGAAAGATTTTAATTTTTCCCCAGCCATAACACGCGCACCAATTTTTGCCACGGGAACCCCCGTTGCTTTGGCTACGAACGGTACGGTTCTTGAGGCGCGGGGATTGACCTCTAAAATAAAGATTTCATTATTTTTAATCGCATATTGCACATTCATTAGCCCGACAATTCCCAATGCTTTGGCCAAAGTGGTGGTTTGGGCTTTTAATTCAGTAACAACAGCAGGGGATAGGGTATATGGGGGAATGGAACAGGCACTGTCACCAGAGTGAATACCAGCTTGCTCGATATGTTCCATAACCCCGGCGACATATACATCCTCGCCATCAGCAAGACAATCAACATCTGTTTCAATGGCATCGCTAAGATATTGGTCAATCAGTAATGGGCCAGAGGTCACATCCGCGCCTGCATATTGTAGTACTTCACGTAAATAACGATGCAAACTGTTTTTGTCATAAACAATTTCCATAGCCCGTCCACCCAAAACATAAGAAGGACGAATAACCACAGGATATCCAATTTGTTCTGCAATCGCTTCTGCTTCGTCTCCATTATGCGCGATCCCGTTTAAAGGTTGGCGCAGACCAAGTTTTTGTAACAGAACTTGGAAACGTTCACGATCTTCGGCTAAATCAATGGCATCGGCGGGGGTTCCTAGTAAGGGAATACCAGCATCTTCCAAAGCTTTGGATAATTTTAACGGTGTTTGCCCACCATATTGAACAATACAGCCCTTCAGTTTGCCATTTTGTTGTTCACAACGGATTAAGGAAATGACGTCTTCACTTGTCAAAGGTTCAAAGTATAGTCGATCAGAGGTATCATAATCTGTTGAAACGGTTTCAGGATTACAATTCACCATAATGGTTTCGTACCCTGCTTCTCTAAGGGCGTAAGAGGCATGAACACAACAATAATCAAATTCGATGCCTTGCCCAATTCTGTTCGGCCCCCCCCCTAAAATAATGATTTTTTCACGATCGGTTGGATTGCTTTCACAAATTGGGGCGTTAAAGCTGCCTTCATAGGTTGAATACATATAAGAAGTAGAAGATGCAAATTCACCCGCACAGGTATCAATGCGCTTGTAAACAGCATATACATTCAACTGTTCACGTAGCTGTAATACCTCTGCTTCGCTGGTATTGGTTAAAGTTGCAAGTTGTTTATCAGAAAAACCTAGCGCTTTAACGGCTCTTAATGAGTAGGTATCTTTGGGTAAACCGTTTGTTTGCAATTCCTGTTCAGCGCGAATAATATTCTCTAATTCGCGTAAAAACCATGGATCGAAACGACAAGCTTCATGAATGCGTTCTAAAGAAAGTCCTGCACGGATTGCTTGGGCTGCCATTAAAATACGATTGGGACGAGGTTGAGAGAGAACCGCACGAAAGGCATCATCATCACCGTCACCAGGGACCTCTATAGGGTCTAATCCAGAAAGTCCAATTTCCATTGAACGCAACCCTTTTTGCAAAGCCTCAGGGAAGCTGCGACCAATAGCCATGGCTTCACCAACAGATTTCATGCTGGTGCTTAGCAAAGCAGGGGTGCCTGGAAATTTTTCAAAGGTAAAACGAGGGATTTTAATAACTACATAGTCAATTGTTGGTTCGAAGGAGGCTGGGGTTGTTTTTGTTATGTCATTTTTTAATTCATCCAACGTATATCCAACAGCCAACTTCGCTGCGATTTTAGCAATCGGGAAACCTGTTGCCTTGGATGCCAGTGCTGAAGAGCGAGAGACACGAGGATTCATCTCGATGACGACCATGCGGCCATCGACTGGATTAAGCCCAAATTGGACGTTTGATCCCCCTGTATCAACACCAATCGCACGTAAACAGGCAATAGACGCATCGCGCATCCGTTGATATTCTTTGTCGGTTAATGTCAAAGCTGGGGCTACAGTGATTGAATCCCCAGTATGAATTCCCATTGGATCAATATTTTCGATGGAACAGATAATGATACAGTTATCCGCTTTGTCGCGAACAACTTCCATTTCATATTCTTTCCATCCTAAAATACTCTCTTCGATCAATACTTCAGTTGTTGGAGAAGCATCTAAACCCGAAGAAACAATAGCTTCAAATTCATCTTTGTTATAGGCAATTCCACCCCCAGAACCACCCAAAGTAAAAGATGGGCGAATAACTGCAGGTAACCCAGTATATTTTAATGCTTCTCGGGCTTCTTCAATAGTGTGTGCGATTGTACTGCGAGGGCTTTCAATACCGATCTTTTCCATAGTCTCACGGAATTTTAGACGATCCTCAGCACGATCAATAACGTCTGCTTTGGCACCAATGAGTTCAACATTATGTTGCTGTAAAAAACCAGATTTGTCCAATGCCATTGCTGTATTCAGAGCTGTCTGTCCACCCATGGTTGGTAAAATGGCATCAGGTTTTTCTTTTAAAATAATGCGTTCCACCGTTTCAGGGGTGATAGGCTCGATATAAGTTGCATCAGCCATATCAGGATCGGTCATAATGGTGGCGGGGTTAGAATTTACTAAAATTACCCGATAGCCTTCTTCCTTAAGTGCTTTACACGCTTGGGCCCCTGAATAGTCGAATTCACATGCCTGACCGATAACAATCGGGCCAGCACCAATAATCATAATAGAAGATATATCTGTCCGTTTAGGCATAAGAGCACCTTATTGTTTTTTATTTGGGGAATGATTATCCATTAGCTCTGCAAAGCGTTGGAATAGATAATGGCTATCGGTTGGTCCAGGGCTTGCCTCTGGGTGGTATTGTACAGAAAACACAGGATAGGTATCAGAAGCAATGCCTTCGTTTGAACCATCAAAAAGATTGATGTGGGTTGCATGCGCATCGGCGGGTAAGCTATCAGGATCAACGGCAAACCCATGGTTTTGACTGGTGATTTCAACTTTACCTGTTTTTAAATCTTGGACGGGTTGGTTTGCTCCACGATGTCCTTGGTCTAATTTATAGGTTTTTCCACCCAAAGCATGGGCCAGTAATTGATGTCCCAAGCAAATACCAAAAATAGGAATTCTTTTTTCAAGTAATGATTTTAAAACAGGAACAGTATAATGTGCTGTGGCAGCAGGATCTGCAGGGCCGTTTGATAAGAACACACCATCTGGATGATGGCTTAAAATTTCTTCTGCCGAAGCTGTTGCGGGAACGATTGTTAATTGACATCCAACTTCGACCAGATTACGGAAAATATTTTGTTTAGCGCCATAGTCAACGGCGACAACATTATAGGTTTTGTTAGTTTTGGTTGCGGTTTTATTATCCCAATGCCAAACACCCTCTTTCCAAGTGTAAGGTTTTTCACAGGTGACTTCTTTGGCTAGATCCATACCTTGTAATCCAGGCCATGATTTTACCTGTTCTTGTAAAAAATCAAGGTCAAATTGACCATCTTCTGGCCAGAACAATAAAGCACTCTGTGGACCGTGATCACGGATACGTAATGTCAGGGTTCGGGTATCAATACCATAAATACCTGTGACGTGATGGTCGCATAACCATGCTTCAAGGGTTTTCTCTGAACGCCAGTTTGAAGGAGCAGTAATTTTTTGTTTTACGACCAATCCTTTGGCGGCAATCTGATTGGCTTCATTATCATCGCTGTTGGTACCGATATTTCCGATATGAGGAAAGGTAAAGGTAATAATTTGACCTGCGAAAGAGGGATCTGTTAAAGTTTCCTGATACCCCGTCATGCTAGTGGAAAAGCATATTTCCCCAATTGCAAGGTTATCCTTTGATGAATATGCCCCAAAACCAATTCCCCACAAGATAGTACCGTCTTCTAATAACAGTACGGCATTTGCCCCAGTTGGGCAAGTGGTAGGCAAAGAATCGGTTTGGTTTTTTGGTTGTAAATCAGACAATTCTAACCCCGTTTCTTGAATAATGGTCGTCCAATGTTTTGAAGGGATAGCACGCGCCTGTTTCCATTTACGAATGGCCTCTGTGCTGACTTTTGTAATGCGTGCGGCTTGTTCTATTCCCCCAAGGCGCGCGATTATTGTATCGATATTCATCATGTCCTTGTGTCCTTTGCTGGACGAATGTCATATACTATATAGTAATATAAGTGATTGGGAAAAAAATTCCCATAGGGAATAGTAAAAATTTTCAACAGGAAAATTTTTCCTGATTTAAGTAATGTTATATACATATTTTTACAAGTATATGGAGATAGACAATGGATTTGCGCGAGCGTTTCAAAGAAGAATTAAAAGTGGCGATGAAAGCAAAAGAAGCTGAAAAAGTTTCAATATTGCGGATGATTGGGGCAAAATTAAAAGATCTGGACATCAATGCCCGCCCCAAAGGTATTGATGCCGTTGCAGAGGACGAGATCATCACAATGTTAAAAGGTATGATCAAATCTCGTCGCGAATCTATAGAAATGTACAAGCAAGCCGGTCGTAACGAGTTAGTTGAAAAAGAAGAGGCAGAAATTGCCGTAATCGAAACATTTTTACCTGCCCAACTTGATGATGCAGGTATTCAAAAAGCAGTGGACGAAGCTGTTGCAAAGACTGATGCCAGCTCTATAAAGGATATGGGAAAGGTCATGGCTTATTTAAAAGAACATTATGGGGCTGTACTTGATTTTTCCAAAGTTAATCCTTTGGTCAAAGCAAAACTTTCTTAATTTAAATTTAGGTGACTTGTGGCGTTCGATCAGCAATTTCTTGAAGAATTACGACAACGTGTTCCTTTGCACAGTATCATTGCAAGAAAGGTAAAGGTTGCCAGATCTGGACGTCATTGGAAGGCCTGTTGTCCGTTTCACGGGGAAAAAACACCTTCTTTTTATATTTATGATGATCATTTTCATTGTTATGGCTGTGGGGCGCATGGTGATGTCATTTCTTTTGTTATGCAAAATGAAGGGAAGAGCTTTAGCGAGGCATTGTATGAGCTCGCAGCTTTGGCAGGACTTGAGGTGCCACAGCAATCCCCTCAGCAAAAGGAACGTCAAGAGCAACAGCACAATCTTTATGAATTAATGGCTGCCGCCCATCAATATTATTTAGATCAATTTAAATCTCCCCGTGCCAAAGTGGGGCGCGATTATTTGATGCGTCGAGGCATTTCAGAGCACAGTATAAACCAATTTGGATTATGTTGGTCTGGTGACGGACGGGGTGGATTGATCGATTATTTAAAGGGGATGGGATATAGCATACATCATATTGGTGAGGCGGGCCTATTACGTAAGCAGTCAGACGATCAATGGGGGGGGGAGCTTTTTTTTAATCGTGTGATGTTTCCAATCTTTGATCGAAGAAATCGTGTGATTGCATTCGGCGGTCGAATTTTGGGGGATGGACAGCCTAAGTATTTAAACAGTCCTGAGACACCTTTATTTGCCAAGCGACGTGTGTTGTATGGATTAAATAATCTTGGCTCAATCCATAGCCGTAAAGATATCGATCCCTTATATAATACAGTCTTGGTCGTTGAAGGGTATATGGATGTTATTGCTTTGTATCAAGCGGGTTTTCACGGTGCCGTGGCCCCTTTGGGAACAGCCTTGACCCAAGATCAGATGAGGTTATTGTGGCGGGCAACACCAAAACCTGTTTTATGTTTTGACGGAGATAGTGCTGGGCACAGGGCAATGCTGCATGCCGCAGAAGAAGCATTACCTATTTTAACATCACAACAAACCTTGAATTTTATAACACTGCCAGAAAAAGAAGACCCTGACAGCTTTATTCAAAATCAAGGGGAAAAGGCTTTTTTAGAGTTGATTCGTAATAAACGTAATCTCAGTGATACTTTATATGAAATTTCTGTTGAATTAATGGTGGATACGTCTCCAGAACAACGAGCTGCGTTGCGTGATCGACTATCTTCCATAGCCAATCAAATAAAAGAGCCTAATCTTTCTAAAGAATATCGCAAGGTGTTATTTGATCGTTTTTATGCGCAGTTTTATTCCAAGGATCGTCGGTTTAGGACCAGTCGAAAAGATAAAACTTTTGAGACTTTGCGAATTATTCGCCCAGTTATCCAAGAAAATAGGGCTGATTATGAACGCATGTGTATTTTGGTGGCGTTACTGGTGTATTGCCCGTCTATTTTACCTAGTGTTGAAGAGGCTTTTTGTAGGTTGGGTTTGCCTAAAAATCTTGCTGATATCAGAGAAGTTATCATGGAAAATGCAGAAAGCTGCGAAAATATTAAGACGACATTGCAGGCAAGGGGGATGGATAGTTTTATAGAAAAGACTTTAAATTCTTCAAATTTTTCTTTATACTATTCTGATTCTGATATAAATACAAACGAACAGTCCATAGAAAGAAAGTGGTGGCATTTTTATGGTTTGTTGAATATTCAAGAGTTAAAAGATCAAGTCGATCAAGCGCAAAAAGCTTGGGTTGCCAGTCCTGATGAGCAACGTCAACGTACATTTATTGCAAGGTTAAAGGCTTTGGAAATGGTCAAACGTGGGGAAGAGAATGCACAGGATGAAGAAGTGTAATGAAATAATATATAATATTTTTGTGATTTGTCTTGATTTCCATTGATTAAAATATCATCTCTAATTTTGTTTAGTTGTTTTGCTTTTAGGCTGTAAAAGTTGTTCCGCTAGCTCCTAAAATATAAGAATAAGGAGCTATTTTATAAAAGAGTCAATGCAAAATAAATAAACATTTATTTTAACTAAGTATTCAAGACCCATATAGATTTAAAAAAATCAATTAGGTAGTAATTATTCTTTGAAGGCGGAAAAATGGTTGTAAAAGCAGCATCTAAAAGTAATGAGGACAATTCAAACGATCGTGATAACGATCCAAACGTCTTAGATACGCGTTCTGCTGATGTGAAACGATTAATAAGTAAGGGCAAAGAACGAGGCTATGTTACTTTCGATGAGTTAAATGCTATTCTTCCACAAGACCAAATGTCTTCTGAACAAATCGAAGATGTAATGGCTGCTTTTTCTGAAATGAGTATTCAGATTATCGAAAATGAAGAAAATGAAGACGATAATAGTGAAGAAGTAGGTTCTGAAGAGGATAATGAAACAGAGAATGACGGGGACGAGCCTGCTGCCGTTGCTGAGACTTCTGTTGGAAGAACAGATGATCCTGTAAGGATGTATTTGCGTGAAATGGGGGCGGTAGAGCTTTTATCACGTGAAGGCGAGATTGCAATTGCTAAACGAATTGAAGCAGGTCGTAACCAAATGATTGGTGGGCTGTGTGAAAGCCCCTTGACTTTTAGGGCTATTATTGGTTGGCACGAGCAATTAAAAGCTGGTGACGTATTATTAAGAGATATTGTCGATTTAGAAGCCACACAGACAGAGTACGATCAAACAGATATTTCTGACATCTCCGATTCTATTAATAATGAAGATGAGATAGAAGATGACAGCGAAGATGCAGAGGGTGAAAGTGAAGAAGGTGACGATACTAATGAGGAAAATAATCTTTCTCTGTCAGCTTTAGAAGAAAAATATAAAGACGAAATCCTTCAACATTTTGGTGAAATTGAAAAAATTTATAGAGAACTTTACCAGCTGCAAGTTCAACGTTTGGATATTATTCAGTCCGGTGAAAAAGTTACCGAAGATTTTGAAACTAAATATGAAGATCTTCGTAATAAGTTAATTATTGAAGTCCAACAAGTTCACTTGCAAAGTAACAAAATTGAATTTCTTGTTGAACAGTTAAAAACGGTCTCTAAAAAACTTGCTTCATTAGAAGGCAGTATGTTGCGAATGGCTGAGAGATGTAAAATCTCTCGTGATGATTTTTTATCTAAATACCATGGATATGAATTGAATCCTGACTGGTTGGATGCGGTTGCTAATTTACCAGGGAAATACTGGAAACTGTTTGTGGAAAAATATGGCAATGAAATCAGCAAGTATCGTGATCAAATTGCTGAATTATCACAAAAGGTAGGGTTGCCTATTTCTGAATTTCGTCGTGTGTTCTCAACCGTCTCTTATGGTGAGCGTGATGCAACACGTGCCAAAAAAGAAATGATCGAAGCCAACTTACGCTTGGTTATTTCGATTGCCAAGAAATACACAAATTGTGGTTTGCAATTCTTGGATCTAATCCAAGAGGGTAATATTGGATTAATGAAGGCGGTCGATAAATTCGAATATCGTCGCGGTTATAAGTTTTCAACTTATGCGACATGGTGGATTAGGCAGGCTATAACTCGATCCATTGCAGATCAGGCCAGAACGATCCGTATTCCTGTGCATATGATTGAAACCATTAATAAATTGGTTCGTACTTCGCGTCAAATGCTTCATGAAATTGGCAGAGAGCCAACCCCAGAAGAGTTGGCTGAAAAATTGGGAATGCCTTTAGAGAAGGTTCGGAAGGTTTTAAAAATTGCTAAAGAACCTATTTCTTTAGAAATCCCCATCGGTGATGAGGAAGATAGCCATCTTGGCGATTTCATTGAAGATAAAAGTGCGGTAATTCCTCTTGATGCTGCTATTCAGACCAATTTGCGTGAAGCAACCACACGAGTTTTAGCATCTTTGACCCCAAGAGAAGAAAGAGTGTTAAGAATGCGCTTTGGTATTGGGATGAATACCGATCATACTTTGGAAGAAGTTGGTCAGCAATTTAATGTAACCCGTGAACGTATACGTCAGATTGAAGCAAAGGCTTTACGCAAATTAAAACATCCCAGTCGTAGTCGTAAATTACGTTCGTTTTTAGACGACAATTGATTTGATTACAGACAATCGGTCATTAAACAAGGAGGAGGATGCTGTCCTCCTTCTTTTGATTTGGTAGTTTATGAATTCTATTAATAATATTCGTCCTGCAACGCCAGTAACTGTTAGCATCACGTTTTTGCGTATGGATCACCCCCCTATGGTAAAAGGCGATCCGTTGCCAGATCAGTATTCCTTGGAAAAACTATCTTTCGTTCCTATACCTTTATATCGATATATATATAATAATGTTGGCAGACAATGTTGCTGGTGGATGCGTCGCGTACTATCAGATCAGTATTTACAACAATTATTTTCTGATCCTTTGGTTGAAGTTCATGTCTTAAAGGATCGTCAAAACGTTGTTTCTGGTTTTTTTGAATTGGATTGTCGTAACCCCTTAAGTATTAATATTGCTTATTTTGGATTAATGCCACATTTGGTGGGGCAGGGATTGGGAAAAGCATTTTTCAATCAAGTTGTTACTTATGCTTGGCAAAAGCAACCTGCTTGTTTACGGATCAATACTTGTAATCTTGATAATCCCAATGCTTTAAAAATATATCAAAATGCTGGATTTGAACCTATTAAAACTGAGACAGAATTGTGGAATATTCCTGATGTTTTGCAACTGCCAATACCCAAGCAATTTTTAAATCAAAAGTAATATAATATCTTGCAAAATTTATAGTTTTGTGGTTTTAAGAAGGTTCTTCCCTGCCAAGGTTTTACGGCTATACCTTGGCTATACCCAAAAGTTGGAAGAGTTAGCCAATAATTTTATTGGTTTCATTGGGTTGAAGTCAGCCGAAGGGAGATAATATGCCATTATATGAGTGCGTGTTTATTGCACGTAATGATATTACTCAACAACAAGTTGAAGATATCACGAATGGAGTAGCTTCTTTAATTGAAAGTGAAGAAGGTTCCATTCAAAAACGCGAATATTGGGGTTTACGTACCTTAGCGTATAGAGTTAAGAAAAATCGTAAAGGCCACTATGTATTATTAGGCGTTGACGCAAAGTCAACAACGATTAAAGAAGTAGAACGTCAATTAAATCTGAACGAAGATGTGCTTCGTTTTATGACACTACGTATCGATGCGATTGATGAGGCACCTTCTCCAATCCTGTCACGTAAAGGCGATGATAAAGATCGTTCAAGCAGCAATCGTGGTCCTAAATCATCTGGTCGTTATGACAGCGGTCGTAAGCATTCTGAAGAAGATGGTGCAGATGATAATGGTTTTGCTAACAGCCATTCTGAAGAAGAGGAGGCATAATTCATGTCAGACACACTTCAAGTTAATCCAGCTGCCCGTCGTGTTGCTGTAGGGGCACGTCGCCCTTTTCACCGCAGACGTAAAACCTGTCCTTTTTCATCTGCAAATGCGCCAAAAATCGATTACAAGGATATTCGTTTATTGTCTCGTTTTCTTTCAGAACGTGGCAAAATCGTTCCAAGTCGTATCACTGCAGTTTCTGCAAAGAAACAACGTGAATTGGCACAGGCAATTAAACGTGCTCGCTTTTTAGCACTTTTGCCTTACGTTCAAGACTGAGAAGGAGCATAGTATGTCTGCAACAGAAGTTATTCTACTTCAAAGAGTAGAAAAACTGGGGCAAATGGGTGATGTGGTTAAGGTAAAACCTGGTTTTGCACGTAACTATTTGCTTCCTCAAGGTAAAGCTATTCGTTCGACTGCTGCTAATCGTGAACGTTTTGAAAGAGAACGTAGCCAGTTAGAAGCACAAAATATTAAACGTCGTGAAGAGGCAGAACGTCTCTTGGAACGTTTACAAGGCTTAACGGTTGTCATTATTCGCCAAGCTGGCGAAAGTGGAAGCTTGTACGGCTCTGTGACTGCACGTGATATTCGTGAAGCAGCAGAAAAAGAAGGACTAACCATTCGCCGTCAGCAAGTTGAAATTGCTCATCCAATTAAAGCTTTGGGTCTGTACCAAGTTAAGGTACAGTTACATCCAGAGGTTCATTTAGACGTTAATGTCAATGTTGCACGTTCTGTTGAAGAAGCTGAACGTCAAGCCAAAGGTGAAGCAACACAAATTGAAGTCATTGAAGAAGTTGTTGCTGTTGAAGAAGTGAACGCTGAGCTATTGGAAGATGCACCAGCTGAAACTGAACAAACAACGGTTGAATAATTATTTAAGCGCCTAAATGCGGTTGTTTAGAAAAGCGGGGGATTTATCCCCCGTTTTTTTTATATCTTGTAGGGATTTTATACACAGAATTTTAAATTTTATGAGAATAAATCATAACCTATTTGTTTTTTTTTCAAAAAAGTAAGAAAGTTATAGTAAAGATAATTATTATCAGGTGATCTTCGTTTATGGAGGCTAATATATGTTTGGCATGTTGGATGCTATTCTTAAAAAACTGATTAAAAAAGGGCGCTTAGAAGTTATTTTCCCAAATAAAACCCGTAGAGTATATGGGGACATTAATGCTCAAGATTTTGCAACGGTTGAATTTGCAACAGTAGAAATTTATATGCGTCTGCTTACTAATCCAGGCCTAGCATTTGGTGAAGGATATATGGATGAAAGTATACGCCCAATTGATTGCTCGATTTATCAAGTTTTAAAAGTGATTTTGCAAAATGATCTGCAACAGGATCATGTTGGTGAAAAGATTGCTTTTGTCCTAAGGTTTGCCAAACGGTCTTGGTCTCAATTAAATGTTATGCAACGGTCTCGTAAAAATGTTGCCCATCATTATGATTTAAACAGCGCTTTGTATGATTTGTTTCTAGACAAAGATCGTCAGTATTCATGTGCGTATTTCAATAATGGAAATGAAGATTTAGACGAGGCTCAAGAAGCTAAAAAGCACCATATTGCTTCAAAGTTGTTACTGAATAAACCTGGATTATCTGTTTTAGACATTGGCTGTGGTTGGGGGGGGATGGCTCTATTTCTTGCTAAACGATATGGGGCCAATGTAACGGGTATTACACTTTCTCAGGAACAATTACAGATTGCAAAAACCAGAGCAAAAGAAGAAGGCTTAGAGGATAAAGTCCAGTTTAAGCTAATGGATTATCGATTGGTTAAGACTCAATACGATCGCATTGTTTCAGTGGGAATGTTCGAACATGTAGGTGTTCATTTTTATGCCGATTTTTTCAAAGAAATTAAGAAAATTCTGAAATCAGATGGGGTCATGTTGTTGCATTCAATTGGCCGTTCAGATGGCCCGGGTTCAACGAATGCGTGGATTAATAAATATATTTTTCCAGGGGGATATTCCCCTTCATTAAGTGAAACATTCGGTGCTATTGAAAAAAGTGGATTATGGGTTACAGATTGTGAAATCCTACGATTACACTATGCTAAAACACTTCGATTATGGCGCGAGCGTGTAGAACAGAAAAAAGATGAAATTATCAAGATGTATGATGCACGCTTTTACAGAATGTTTGAATTTTATCTTTCATCTTGTGAATTGTCATTTTATTATCATAACCACATGAATTTCCAGCTACAAATAAGCCCCAGCTTAAATGCCTTACCAATTACACGGGATTATATGATGCAAGCTGAGATCGAAGCCAAGACATTATAAGTTGTTATTTTGTGCGTATAGGCGGGCAAGCTGATCGAATTCAGAAATGTTGAGAGTTTCTGCCCGTCTAGTTCCATCGATGTTTGCTTTGGCTAGCAAATTGACCCCATCAATTGTTTTTAATGCACCTTTCAGCATTTTTCGACGTTGACCAAATGCCGCAGCGGTAACGGTCTCCATTGCTTTAAACAATATGGGGGAAGGTTGCTCAGATTTTGGAACGACATTAACAACAGCTGAGTATACCTTTGGAGGGGGTGAAAAGGCACCGGGAGGAATGCGCTTTACAATTGCGCAGTTTGCCACCCACTGCGCAATTACAGACAAGCGTCCATAGAATTCCGTATTCGGGGCAGCACAAATTCGTTCTGCCACTTCTTGTTGGAACATTAACGTCATGCGATCCCATGCCGCTCCTTGTTTTAGCCATCCTAAAAATAAAGTGGTTCCAATATTATAAGGTAAGTTAGAGATTATTTGACGAGGGGAATCGCATAATGTTGTCAGATCAAGTTTCAACGCATCATGTTCAACAATCTTAAAACGCTCAGGATAATATTCTTTTAGTTCGTTTAACAATAACAATGCACGCTGATCAACTTCAACACCGATAACGCAACGGGCAGGGCTGTCTAGTAAGGCCCTGGTCAATCCACCAGGACCAGGGCCTACTTCAACAAGCGTTTTATTTTTAATATCCCCAGCCAGTGCGATAATTTGCTGATTGATCATTGGGTCCAACAGAAAATGCTGTCCCAATGATTTTTTTGCATGCAGGTTATATTTATTTATGCTGGTCTTTAGTGGGGGAAGATGTCTTTTTACTGGATCCATTATCGGGCTTTTGTATTTCAATAATCGCTTGACGATGTAGGTCGCGGTCTAGTTGTTGAGAAATTTGCTCAACACGTTGATTAAGTAGTTGGTTTGCAATTTCGCTGGCAGAGATGTCAGCAATATTTTTCTTTTCGCGAGAACATACCATTAACAGAGCAATACCATCAACAGATACTAATGGTTTACTGACTTGCCCAGGTTGTAAATCTTGTAAAATATTAGCCATCTCTGGATTTAAACGTTCCAACTGTACTTCACCAGGATCAGAAGGACGGACATTTCCTGCTTTTTGATTTGCTTCCTCTGCTTGTTGGCAGGAATGCATAGAAGTTCTTAGTTTATTAACTTGATTTAAAACGCTTACTTGTTGTGGAGTTGGATGTTGTGGATTTAATTTTGATGAAAATGGAATAAAGACTTGTTTAATCTTCATTAACGTACCCATTTCATTACCAATGGTTCTGCGTCCCCCCAATGTTGCAATAATATATCCCCCTGCGACTTGGATAGGGTTTGAAATAGCACCAATTGGCATTTTACGTGCAATAGCGGCAACTTCTGGATCAAGATTATCTTCTTGGACCCATCCTAATGCACCGCCTTGTAGGGCGCTTTGTGCTTGTGAAAATTGGGCAGCAACGATGGGGAATGGGGCGCCGTTTCTTAATTGTTGGATAATTGTTTTTGTAAATTGCAATTCTTGCTCTGGATGGCGTGCGTTTTCAACGGGAACAAAAATTTCGCTGATTAAATATTCAGGTCGTCCAACTTCGTGTTTTAAAGCTTTTTGACGTTGTTCAACTTCCTGTGCGGTGATACGGCTTTGGCTGCCTAAATCTTGTTGGATGACTTTTCCCCATCCTAGTTGCAGGCGGATTTGATCAATCAAGGTAGTTAAAGATACACCGTCCTGTGACAGCCGGTCCCTTAATGCATTAGGGGGCATGTTGTTACGTTTTTCGATATCTGCAATTGCTTGGGCAATTTGTTCAGGAGATATATTGATATTCCTTCGCAACATTTCTTGGGTGTGCAGGCGTTCCGTTATTAATTGTTTGATTAACTGTGGCCTCATGCGCTGTAACACATCTGGTGTCAAGCGGATGCCTGCTGTTAATTGGAATAATTTTTCACGGTTGTTGATATCGCGTTGGGTCAGCAGTTGCCCATTAATAATTGCAACGATTTTACTTTCCGTGCTTGCTTGGTTGGAATCACTTGAATATCCGTCACTAACAATCTGAGAATCTGATTGAGGGGTAGATGCGTGGTGTCCTTTATGACTTGTGGCAAAGGTTGTAGCAGGGGCAAAGGCTAAAAATATCCCCATCAGAGCTAAACAAGACGTTGATCGATATTGAGAAAACTTATGTTTTGTATATATCATCCGTTGATCCCGAAGGCTCCTAGAGTTTTAAAGGTTAACATAAATAAAACGGTGTCGCTGTTTGATTCGCCATTAATCATAGTATACTGTTTAAAATAAATTGTATCCAAGCTAAAGCAATCATTTCTGTAGCCAACAGTGCCACCAATAGCGACATTTTGTTTTCTAGATAAGCTTCTTCTTCCAAAGGCTGAGGCATGCCAATGATCCCAGTCAGTTGAAGCGCCTAAGGTAAGTTCGCTTGTCTTTTCTTTATACAGATAAGAAGGGCCGTTGCTGGTAAAAGGATTACCAAAATAATAGTAGTAGGGGGTAACAGGTTCATAAATATAGCCACCGTTAATACCAAAATGACGAAATCCTGCGTTAAATATTCCTTCGGCAAAACTAATATCCCCGCTATAAGGGTCAATTCTGGCCCTGCCTGTCCCACTAAACCATTGTACAGGGGATATACGGATACGAGTGACAATATCAGACATATGTCGATTAACCCCAGAATAAGCTGGAATATCTCGTTGCACATTGGTTTGGTAGCTTTGACCTACCAAAGTATCAATGCTGTGGCCGTCCCAAGTCCAGTTGCCGTGAATACCGACGTTGGCTCTGGCACCGCCATCTAATCTATCTGTTCCTTGAAATCGATTTAATGCAAATAAGGTTGAATCGGTAAATTCATATGCCAAACTATCCTCGTTTGGCATATTCCACGACCGCCCTCCTTGCGCATTAGGGGCTGCAATTAATTGAACAATAGGTTCAATAATTTGTGTTCCAGTTGAATGACCGACATGGAAATTTCTAAGAAACGGCCAGTTCATTTTTAATGCAATAGTAGGTAAAGCCTGACCTGAGATTTGAGTGCCACGTTGATTTAAATATAATGGTTGTTGATATAGGTGGCTGGCACGATAAATATTAGAATCAACATGCAAGGTCAGTAGCCACTTTTGTCCCAAGTTGTTGCTAAAGGGACGATCCCAATTTAATGCCAGCTGGGCTCTTTGATCAGATACTCCAGTTGGGCGGTATAAAATGAAGTTGGTAGTATTTAAAGAGAAGCGTCCACCCAATGCATCTGGTTGGCCAAAATAGCTGTATGTATATCGAGGAAGAACAAAAGGTAGATCGGAATCGTTGATAACCCCTCGATTTAATCCTTGAAATGCTTGCATTGTAACTTTAGAATAGGCACCTTCACCAAATCCTTCTAAATATAGATTTGATTGCAAGGTATCTTGCCCATACCCGTTAATACGATAGTCTCGCATGTAGTCTGCAGAGGTTGCTAGATTGACATTTGCACCATAACGCCAGTTTTCGTTTAAAGCCCATTCTGTTTTTAAGAACAAATATCCTTGTGCGCCGTTACCGTTACTGTGAATAGTATCTCCAATGGCGTTTCTCCAAGGACGTTTAGATACAGTATCATCAGCAACACCGCCTTCAACCCTTAACATTCCTTGGTTAAAGCGTGCGCGATAAATGGCACTAAGTTGGGGGCCAGTTTTGGTTGCAAATAACGGGCTTAGGGTTAAATCAGACCACTGATTGATTGCCCAATAATAGGGAATAGTTGTGTATGCACCAATATATTTACTATTAAAATTGATACTAGGAATTAAAAAACCACTTTGTCGCTTAACTGAAGGATCAACGATCGAGAAAAAGGGCATATAGAAAACAGGAACACCAAAGAAATCTAGGAATGTATCAGAGAAATCAATACGTTGGTTTTCCATGTCGCGGGTGGCTTGATAAGATCGCAATTGCCAAAAAGGTGCTTTTTTTGGTTTTTTTTCACAAATAGGGCAGGCTGTGTATACAGATCTGCTAAAGTCGTGAACCCTTCCCCCAGTTCTGCGTGCACCATTGGCAGCAAGCTTGCCGTTATCGGCCAAGATGGCATAAACTTGGTCCATGACACCTTCACGCATATTTTCCCCAAGTTGGATATGTTGGGTGAAAAGGATCTCACCATCGGGTTCAACCATCGATACGTTCCCGCTGGCAGTTGCAATATTTGTCGTGCGATTAAAAACGATTTTGTCAGCACGCAGAACATGGTCGTTTTGCCAAATATGCACATCGCCAAGCCAAGTTACTTCACCAGTCTTAGAATCGTAAGAGACTTTATCTGCTTGAAAGGTAATAGCATCCTTTCCAGTAAAGGGTGCTCCATTTGATTTACCAATATTTGAATGAGCAATTTGTATATTTTGCTGGGAAAATGCAGGATCGTGCCAAGTCAGTCCGATCAAAGTCATTGACCCACCTACAATACCCAGCATCAACCAGGATTTGTTATTACATTTTCGTTTCATTTTTTTGGTAAATTGTTTTAGTGTATAAGTGCGCATTAGCCATCTTCCAAATGGATAAGAAGAGATATTGCTAAACAAAGTCCAGCTGCTGTAGGTGCCCACGCTGCCATAAAGGTAGGTAAAGCACCAGATTCTCCGAATTGTTCAGCAACTTTGGAAATTGTGAACAAAGCAAATCCAGCTGCGACCCCTGAACCAATCATTCTTGTAACACCACCCCGACGTGTTGAACGTGTAGCAAATCCAGCTGCCACTAAAGCCATTGTAGCTGCTAGTAAGGGTTGTGCTAACAAAGCTTGAAAACGTAAGCGATGACTGATTGAGGAAAATCCAGATTCGTCAAGCAATTTAATAAACCCAGGTAAAGCCCAAAACGATAACGTGTCTGGCGAAGAAAAGCTTTCTTGAATATTGGATAAGGACAGATTTGTTGGCAATTTAATTGTTCCTAAAGAAACAGGTAATTTGTCAGGTTTGATAGATTGTGCATCTTTTAATACCCAAAAATGATCATGATCCAAATATCCAGAAGATGATTCAATACGAACCAGTAAATGATCTGAATCGTCAAGTCTGAAAATGCTGATTCCCTTTAAGTGTAGGACTTTATTCTCTACTTTCACTGACTGTGCATGTAAAATTGCAACACCTTTACGGCCAAGCTCTTTGTCCGATTGTCTAATCCATAAAGCACCTTCTGAAAGGTTGGTAAGTTTTCCCCCATTGGAACGAAGATAAGTTTGATCGAGAATTTCTGCTTGGCGATAGAAATTTGATGAGATAGGGGAGATAATCATTATTGATAATAAACCAATACTGAACGCACAAACGACGGGTGCCATCAGAAATTGCCATGCAGATATTCCAGCTGCTCGTGTTACGATTAATTCCGAGGAACGTGTAAGGCGCCAAAAACAGATAATTCCCCCAAGTAAAACACCAAAGGGCAAGATTTGCATACAGAAATTGGGAATGTGATATAATGCAATCGAGGTTGCAACCCCTGTAGAGACATGTGGCCTGGTTGCAACGCGACGTAGTAGATCGATAAAATCAAATAATGACACGATGCCCGTTAAAGCCAAAATCATAGAAATAGAAGCAAAAGTAAACTGCTTGGCGATATATACGGAAATTGTTTTTGCTATCAGCATGGTTTACCCTCCTTTTCTTGGTGGTGAGGAAAGAAGAGTGGGTTTTAAATTTTTAGTTCTTAATTCTGGTCCAAATAAAATAGTTGTTGCGATAATGCCTGGAACGATGGCCATAACCCATATCAGAGGGATTAAGTCAACATTGCGACTAGCCAAATTTTGAATAATCAAAGTTGCGGCCATAATGCCAACAACAGTAAATATAGCACCTAGTGGGCGTAAAACATTGCCAAATCTAGCAAATCCACCCCTTAGTACACTGACCAACGCAATCATAGTGAATGAAAAAACAGTCAAAGGGGATGTCAGGCGTCGGTGGGCCTCAACAGCTAATTTTCCAAAATCACGATTAAAAACTTCTTCTGGATTGGGGTGTAATAGTTCGTACAGCGACATCTCCGTTGCATCACGTGATCGTGTTGAATCTCCCTTATTGGAAGAAAGATCTATTGTGTTTCGATTGAAATTAAGGACATTTAAACGTCCTGTTTTTTTATCAATGACCTCGCGAGAGCCGTTAAATAACACAACTTGAGGTTTATCATTTAGAATAACGATATTCCCGCTTTCTGCTAAAATGGTGGCTTTATTATCTGGTTGGCGGTCATCTTCAACCAATATTCCTTTCAGCACCCCATTATGATCTTTTGATTTAATATAAACTGTTAAATTATCTGAGACGTTGGTAAATACGCCTTCTTGTAACATAAAGGCAGCCATTTTATTTCTGATTTTAAATTCATACTTACGAAAAGAGTGATAAGCAGACGGCACAATCCATAAATTTAATAAAAAGCAGGCCAATGTTGAAATGACTGCACAAATAATACCTGGTCTTGCTAGGAAGAAAGACGAAACCCCAGCCGCACGCATAACAATAATTTCTCTATCCCCAGACAAGCGGTTATAGATAAATTGTACAACGACAAAGGTCGTAATCGGTAAAATAATAGCAACAAAGGACGGGATTAATAATCCGGTTAATTGCAAGAAGACTTGTAAAGATAATCCTCGATCTACAACCAAAGAAACAAAGCGTAAAGATTGAGTTAGCCAAATTAATGCTGCTAAACCCCCAGTTGTTGCCACTAATGCGATCAATAATTGATGTAAAATATAGCGGTCAAACATAGGCAGGCGTAGGGAAGAAAATAAACGCATTTAAAATGATCCCGCTTTGTTACCTAGAATGTTTTGTTTAGTTTTTAATATAGTTAAAAACTAAACAAAAGTGAAAGAAGGTTGAATAAGTAATTACACAGATATTTAACGGCTACGTATCATTATATCAACAGTAAAATATCTTTGGCCATAAGCATCGATTAGAATGCTAGTAAAATTGAGGTTTTTTATAAGTTTTAATTTGTATTCAGATGGAATTATTTAGTGGGCATCTTGTGGAAAAATTTTACCAGGATTTAGAATATTACAAGGATCTAAGCTTTCTTTAATTTTTTTCATAAGTTCTAATTCAACCCCACCACGCCAAGAAGGCATCATGTAATTTTTTAGTTGCCCAATTCCATGTTCGGCTGAGAAAGAACCTTCTAGCTCATAAACAACTTGGGAGACAGCATCCATGATATCATGACTTTTACTCATGAAAAGCTTGCCATCTTCATGCTGAGGTTGAACCAAATTAAAGTGGATATTCCCATCCCCCAAATGGCCAAAGGGAGTGACTTGGATACCTGGATAAAAGGATTCGCAAGCACGTGTAGCACGTTCAACAAAGTCGGGGATGGAAGAGATAGGAACGGAAACATCATTTTTAATATTTGCCCCAGCGCGTTTTTGTGATTCAGCTTGTTCTTCTCGAAAACGCCACAGATTTTGACGTTGTGTTTCACTCTCTGCTAAAACGGCATCCAGAACAACTTCTTCTTCAAAGGCTTCGCCTAAAACGGTTTCAAAAAGTGTTCTTAATCCGTCCCCTTGTTCGGGCAAGGCAAGTTCAACAATAATATAGACAGGGGCGGTGGTTTCTAAAGGGAAATGTAATTCTGGGAATTGAGAACAAACAAGCTCCATCCCTTTTTGAGAGATATATTCAAAAGCTTGCAAAGCCGCAGGGTTATGACTATTGAAAAGATGCAATAGACGTAATGCTTTTTGCAGATCAGGAATGGCGCATAATGCTACTTCTGTTGAACGAGGATAAGGATGCAAATGTAAAACCGCAGCAGTGATAATACCAAGTGTCCCCTCAGATCCAATAAAGATCTGTTTTAAAGCGTATCCTGTATTATCCTTTCTTAATCGGCGTAAATTATGTAAAATTTGACCGTCTGCAGTGACGACTTCTAACCCCAACACGAATTCACGGGCATTCCCGTATCTTAAGGTATTATTCCCCCCAGCATTTGTTGCAATGATCCCCCCAATTTGCGCAGACCCTTGGGAGGAAATAACAATTGGCAGATATAATCCTGCCTCTTTGGCAGCATTTTGTGCATCTTCCAAAATAACACCAGCTTCAAGTGTTATTGTAGAATCAAGGGTATCGATATTACGGATCTTATTCATTCTGCTTAGGCTAAGAACCACTTGTACATCATTTGTCGAAGGGATTGCCCCCCCAACCAGACTGGTATTACCGCCTTGGGGTACAATTGCCACTTTATAACGGGCACAGATCTTAACGGCATCTGCAACCTGTTGGGTTGTTTGAGGTCTTAAAACAGCAATACTGGTTCCTGTAAAAATTTGACGCCAATCGGTATTATAAGTTTCAGTGTCTTTTGCATCGGTTAAGATCCCTTGTGGGCCAAGAATTTCGGTTAATTCTTTGATAAAATTGGCGATGTCCATAACATAAATCCATTATTGAAGATAAATTGTATTATCAGGAAGAGGCGGTTTTGCTGTCAAAGAATGCACAACGGCAGTCCCTGCAATACCACAAAATAAACCACATAAAAGAGAAACAATAATAACCGTTGCTTTAAATGGTGATTTTGCCTCAGAAGCATGTAGGGCAGATTGTATTTCAGCCCTAGATTCTTGGGTAAGTCGTAATTCAGAACGTAAAGATTCGTTATTACGTCTTAGACTTTTTATCGTTGCATCTAAACGATTAATACTGTGGGTTAGTTCAGTAATTCGCGAGCGTGCTTTTCTTAATTCAGCCGAATCATTTCCTGGGTTAGAGTAAAAATTTGTTGTATTATTTTTCGGCGGTGAATTAGCAATAGAGGTAAATAAATTCTTTAGAGCACCCCCTGTAACTGTATTTCTTTTTGCACGTTTTTTTATTGTTTCTAATGCATTCAAAGATTGCCCAGGTTGGTCTTCTAAAACCAAGGCAAGAATATCAGCAAGGACTTTCAGTTCTTTTGGATCTATTTTTTCGTTCATCTCGATTTATATTGATCGTGGTGCCGCAGCACGTTGAAGTCGGTCACAAATTGCTAATCCCAATCCTATTTGCGGTATAGGCATAACTGCAATCCCTTTTACCCCAATTCGTTGTCCTTCACTATCAAGAAAACGCAAACAAGCAAATAAATTTTGTGCAGCCTCCTCTAAGTTACCAGAAACGCTTAAATTACAATAGAGACCATGATGGGAAATAGGGGGACCAAAAGCTAATAAAGCTTCGTTAGGTAATAAATGTTGGCAATTTAACCTTACGGGTAAAGAAGGCGCATAATGTGAGCTGAGCTGCCCAGGGGCAATAATCTTTGTTTCAATAGGGGTATCTATGGTGATAGGCCCACAAATAGGGGTTAGTGCTTCGACTGGAATGCCGCCAGGACGCAATAGGGTAGGGATGGGTTGACTTAAATCTAAAATTGTACTCTCTACGCCAACATGGCAAGGCCCAGAATCAATAATCGCATCTATTTTTTTGTCCAACCCTTCTATAACATGTTGAGCAGTAGAGGGACTGATTTTTCCTGATGGATTGGCAGAGGGGGCAGCAATTGGTTTTTTGCTGTAGTGGATAAGACGTTGGGCTACGAAGGTGTTTGGAATCCTTACTGCCATTGTAGGTAAATTTGCAGTTGCAACAGGGCTGATAGGACAGGGTTGGTGTTGAGGCAATACCAATGTTAAAGGACCTGGCCAAAATTTTATAGCTAATTCATAGGCAAGCTCTGTTTTTTTAACAAATTGGAAAACGTGATCAATATCAGCAAAATGAACGATTAACGGATTGAAATTGGGCCGTCCTTTTGCCTGATAAATTTTTAGTACGGCCGTGGTATTGGTTGCATCTGCACCCAATCCGTAAACTGTTTCCGTACCGAATGCGACCACCCCACCTTGGGTAATAATTTGTGCTGCTTTTTGAATATCTGGGATAGAGTTGGAAAACAAAATGGTCATAGGTCTAGTCATTAAAATTATTCAAAAAGCTGTCAATCGTAGTCCCAGAACAAAAAAAAGCAGGATTACGCCAATTTTTTTTACCATATTGCAAAGGTTGGTTGTCAAATGTTCGTAAATATCCCCCAGCGGCCTCCAAAACCGCTTGGGGTGCGGCGGTATCCCATTCCATAATGGAATTGAAACGAAAATGTAAATCGGCTTTGCCCTCGGCTATTCGAATAATTTTGCTGGCCGATCCCATGGTATCAACAGAATGAATTGGAAAACCTTGCAGCACTTTTTTTAATTTGGGATCATTGGCATAATGGTGTGAGGTAATAATACGAAATCCGTCTTTAGGCAAAGTACTGACATGAATGGGGGTTTGACCTGTCGCATCAATGCGCCAAGCACCCTTACCCACGATGCCACAGAAAATCTCATCATAGGCGGGCAGGGCAACAACCCCTAAAACTGGTTTGTGGTTGCGAATAAGACCGATATTTATCGTAAAATTTTTGCTGCCTCTTATAAATCCTTTGGTACCGTCAAGTGGATCTATTAACCAAAATTCTGATTCAACTTGAGTTTTTATTCCTTCGGCCATTTCCTCTTCGGCGATGATGGGGATGGATGGTGCATATGCGCGTAACCCAGCTAAAATCAATGCTTCAGAAGCTTTGTCGGCTTGGGTAACAGGGCTAAGATCCGATTTCGTACAAACTTTAATACCTGTTGCGCGAACGTCGTTTATTAATCTTGCCGCTTGTTGGGCAAGATCTACGGCTAAGGACATTAAGTTTTGATCGGAGGCATGATGCATTGTAAAATTTGGCCTAAATATTTGCAATAAGCTTAAAGATAGTAATATTTATAACTAAAGCAAATTTTGTTTTTAACATTTCGAATTTTGTTTTTAAACTGTGTCTAAATTATAATTTTTATTCAAGATGTTCATGGTTGTTATCTCAAAGAGAACATTGGAGAAGAAAATAAATTTAGTAATATTGCGTATTCACAGGTTGGATATTTTAAAGAGTAGTACATAATAGAGCATATTTTATTATAAAATTAAGAATAAACAGAGGAAAAAATGATACCAACAGTACAGTTTGCAGGTTTAAAAAAGCCAGAAGGTGGAGATATTGTTCTTTTTACTTTCGAAGATGGTGAACAAGGGGATTCTGTGCGGGTAATGGATAAGGCACTGGACGGTGCGTTAACCCGTGCAATGAAAGTAGAGAATTTTACAGGAAAATTGGGCGAAATTTGTAAATTAGTTTCCCCTAATGATGTATACAGTCATGTTGTGTTGGTTGGTCTTGGTAAACAAGATCAGTTTTCAAAAGCGTACGCTCGTCAAGTTGGGGGGAATGCCGCTCAAAGTTTAAAAGGTAAGACCACTTCATTAGTAATGATGGCTGACTGGCAGTTCACAGAATATGCTGCATATATTGCACTGGGTGCGACTTTAAGTGTTTACGAATTTAACGTGTACTGTATGCAAAAAAACAAAAAAGAAGACCAAAAACAGTTGAGGGATATTTTGTTTTTAACCTCTGACTATGAAGCAGGTCAAAAAGATTGGGTGAGCTTATCCGCCGTTGTTAGTGGTGCTTATTTGACCAGAAATTTGGTTAATGAACCTGCAAATCGGTTAACCCCTCCAGAATTTGCAAAACGCATCAAAGAATTAGAGGCGTTGGGCGTCTCTGTTGAAATTTTAAACAAGGCTGAAATGGAAAAACTAGGCTTTGGCGCGTTATTAGGCGTGGCCCAAGGTAGTGATGCCGAACCGCAAACTGTCATTATGCAGTGGAAAGGTAATCCTGAAAATAAAGAGCCCCCATTAGCATTTTTAGGAAAAGGGGTAACCTTTGATTCTGGAGGGATTTCCATTAAGCCCGCAGGCGGTATGGAAGACATGAAAATGGACATGGCGGGGGCTGCTACGGTTGTTGGGTTAATGAAAACCTTGGCAACACGCAAAGCCAAAGCCAACATTATCGGCGTTGTTGGATTAGTTGAAAATATGTTGTCTGGCAATGCACAACGTCCAGGTGATATCGTTACCAGTGCCTCAGGTCAAACCATTGAAGTTTTGAACACGGATGCAGAGGGACGTTTAGTATTAGCAGATATCTTGTGGTATACTCAGGATCGTTTTAAACCTCGGTTTATGATCAATCTTGCAACGCTTACTGGGGCCATCGTTGTGGCTTTGGGATATGAATATGCAGGTCTATTTTCCAATAATGATGAATTATCTAAACGTTTATCAGATATTGGTAATAATGTTGGCGAAAAAGTCTGGCGCATGCCCATGGGCCCTGCTTATGACAAGGCTTTGGATGCACAATTTGCTGATATGAAAAATATTGGGGGTCGCGATGGTGGATCAATTACAGCGGCGCAATTTTTACAGCGCTTTGTCAATGACACCCCTTGGGTACATTTAGATATCGCTGGAACGGCTTATACTGGTAAGGGAACACACGGTGGGCCCAAAGGGGCAACCTCGTTTGGGGTTTGCTTATTAAATCAGTTGGTTCAAGAGCATTACGAAGGTTAAGGATTAATTTTATGGCCTCTGTTGGCTTTTATCACTTAACGAAAACAGATTTGCAACAGGCTTTACCGCTTTTATTAATTCGAACGATGCAGGCTAATGAGCGGGGCTTGGTTCTGTGCAAAGATGATCAACAAGTGCAAGGTTTAACAGAGGCTTTATGGCGTGTATCCCAACCGATATGGTTGCCCCATGGATGCCATACTTCTGACAATCAAGATGACTTTCCACAATGGCAACCCATTTGGTTGACCGTATTTGAAGAGAATCTGAATCAAGCAGCATTTTTATTTCTGGTTGGAGGACAATCCGAGGTCAATTTGACAGCGTTTAAACGTGTGTTTGATTTATTTGATGGTAATGATCCCGACGCTGTGCAACAAGCACGCCAACGATGGCGTTTATTAAAACAAAATGGCCACGATTTAACCTATTGGAAGCAGACCGATAAGGGATGGGGAAAAGGCGTATAACGGATTTATTTCGTACTTTGTAATGAATTATTTTCTTATAAAATCTATATATTTTTTTAAGATTTTAGGATAGTGAATAAAAACTATCTGTAGTTTTATTTCGATATAATAATGTAGTAAAGGGCTAAGACACTGTCGACGTTTATTGTATGGTCATTATTACTTTTAATTTTTGTCATGGCAATTGACGGGGTAATAATGGGAAGGAAAGGATCCGACAAAGGATCATCCTTGACCTATTTAATAAATGTTCCTTTAGTCGGATCAATATTGGGATGTGTGCTTACTTTTATTTTGTTAATTTTCCAACTGAAATCAGCCTCGGCCTTTATCCCCTTGCTAGGTTCTGTTTTTGGGGTTGAATTTTATCTAGATCCCTTAAATGCTTTTAGTCTTTTTTGTTTATTTCTATCAGGGGCATTATTCCTCTCTTTTAAAGCAGAGTTAAGTTTCTCCCAATACTTTGCATTCCCTTATATTTTAACGCAGTTATTACTATTATCCAGTAATTTATATTTTCTGGTTATCCTTTTATCCTTATTAATTATGATGATATATGGTGTTTTTTCAAAAAAGACATCTTCACCATTAATAGGTTTGGCTGGGTTATTTATTTCCGTCTTGCTATTTCCAAGTACAGTTAATCTTCAAAATAATTTTTCCTATTTATCGTTTGATGCTTTGCGTCAACTCAGTTTTTCGCCGTATATTTTATTTTTTATTGAAATTTGCAGCGTAACATTGTTGGGTTTTTTCCCGTTTGGGAAATGGCGACTGATGATTGCAAAAAGCAGCCAAGGCACATTGTTATACAGTTTTTTTCATATAGTATTGTCGATTGCAGGGATCTATTTATTGCTGCGTTTTTGGTTGGATTTAGGCAGAAACAGTGATCGGGTTGTATTATCTACTTTCTTAGAACTCATTGGTTTGATTGGGGCAATTGCTGCAGGATGGAACAGTTTGGTTGTAAAGACCGTTTACGAGCGAATTAATTGTCTATTTATTCTTAGTAATGGGATTTTGGTTCAAACCATAGGTATCCTTTCAGCATTTACAATTAATGTAAATCCCCCATGGATTATTTTTGCCAATGACATTTTGTATTTTGGTTTTTTCATTCAATTTATCGGATTTTCATTGGCATTTATATTGGTGGCAAGAGTGTGCCTTGACCAACAATCAAGAGGTATAGGTCTGGCTTTCTCTCCCTATATTTTGATTTCTTTATTGTTTTTAAGTTTTATCATATCTGGTTTTCCTCCATTTGCAGGTTTTTCCCTTCTTTGGGGTAATTTGCAGTTATTATTGGCTTTACCGTTAGGTAATCAGTTCATTGGCACATTAATCACAACCCTAGCTATAGGCTTGAACGCAGGCGTATTTATTTTGTCGATATTAGGATGGATGCGATTGATTTTAACTGGTGGTATTCCTGCTCTACAAAATGCTGTTATAACTTTTCCTGATTATTTTTCCCGTCGTAATTTTGATTCTGTTAAGGGTTGGTTGCTGCTTTTATTATTGTTTTCACTGGTCCCTGGCTTGATTTTAAGTATGGCGCGTATGATTTCAACGCAAGTTATGGGATTAACTGATTATTCACATGCTTTTCTTACTTTCAGTAATGTCGTTAATCATGTGACCTTTACACCCTGGGAGGTCATCTTACTATTTATTGGTATTGTAATGGTCATTGGCTGGATAGCGAAGCGCGAGCATAAAAAGAATTCAAATTTACCCATTAGTTCTTTTAAAGGGGCAACCTATTCGCCACGTATAAAAAATATTGATGAAACTTCTTTTGGATTTGGCCAAGCTAGCTTTCAATTTATGCTAGAAAGCCGCTTTCCTTTTGTTCATCCCGCTATTACCAGCGCACGTTATTTAGGAATACAATGGATTTATTTCCAGCGTAGGTATTTTAGGTTTACGAACAAAGTAAATATAGTGATTTGGCAGTATCAGGACCAATTAATATTGGTAATGGTTGGATTGGGATTATTATCAATTAGTTTGATCGCACGGTAAAATCATGGGGTTTTGGTTAATTGTATTGGTTGCAACGATTTTTCACTTAGCAATTATTTTATTAATTGCCCCTTGGATTATGGGGGTTGAAAAATGGATGGAATCAAAAATTCAAGGCTTGCCAACAGTACCATTTTGGTTTTACTGGGGTGAAATTTATTCAGTAAATATAAAAAAATTATCAGGTTTTTTGACAAGCAGTTATTCATATACCTCTTTATTACCTTTTATTGCATTGGGATCGGTAATTATTGCCGCTTTGTTGGTGCCCAGCTTTACAGCGGGGATGATTACTGCATCAATATCTGATTTTTTGCTTGTTACTTGTTTATTAATGATTATTCCCATATCCTTTTTTTTAATTGCTTTGCGATATCCATCCTTAAAAAGTTTGAAATTATTACAACGTAACTTAATAGATATGTTGTTCTTTTTGCCTGTGTTATTATTTATATTAACCATTTTACGCTTCAGTACAGGCAGTACTTTATTAAATGAAGTTGTTGTTTTTTTCCATCAACCCGGCGACTTTCAAATTATGGCTTTTTGCCCATTACTTATTGGGGCAAGTTCCCTATTTTTTTTGATATGGGACATGCCAAATTTCCCAAGCAGAGAAGGAATGGATGGTTTTGGTGGTGCAGATCGTGGATTGTTATTATATGTTAATGATGTGCAATTCTTGGTGTGGCTATCGCTTATCGCTTTTTGTCTGTGGCCACAAAGTATAGCCATTTTGGATGATAATCCTCATAATTTAATGGTTTGGTTGAAGGCTGTGCCTTTTGCTTTGATGGCATGGTTAACCAAAATTATATTCGAATGTTTTGTCTTGGCGATGATGCGCAGTTTATTGTTAGTATCTAATGGTATTTATCGTGTGGGGATCGCTGTAGTACTAAGTTTTTTGGCGATTATTGTGTATTTCGCGGGATTGAGTGGAGAGTAAAGATGTGGCTTTCCTTGTTTATGAGTATCTTGTTACTAGCAACAATTGGTGGGGTATCACATCCTTCTGTTCAGGTTATCTTTCATGCGTTTTTAACAGTATTTTGTCTGTGGGCGGGGTACGCCACTGCCCTAGATCCTGTGATAACATTGTGGTGCATGGGTCTGTCATGTGTTTCAGGGATCAGTTTGACCATTATTTTGAGATGGCAATCCTTTTATCGCTCGTTTGTTGAGTTATTTTTGGCCCTAGTATTTATCATTTTGGCTGTATCTTTAATTGTTTATATTTTACCGCCATCCCTTCCCAGGCTGGAATATGGCATTGTGTTTTCAATTATTCTTGTAGGAATGGTGTATAGCATCTTAAGTAAAACGATCGGAGGGCAAATTGTAGGTATAGCCTGTGCATTGAATGCCTTATCTTTGGTGGTGGGATTAAACGGCCAATTTTTTGCCTTTATTACGCTTATGGTGTTTTATGGGGTATTTTTACTTATGTCTTTTATTATTGTTCATAGAATAGGGCGGTTTTAATTGTGCAAACATCCAATGATTTGGCAAAAATACTTTATTGGGCTTGTGTGATTTGGCCATTTGTTGGGGTTATTGGAATCTTTGCCTGTGAGGGGGCCGCGGCGCGGGCAAGGTGCCATTTTATTGTATCTGGTATCTTAGTCATTTTAACAGGACTTTCAGCCTGTATGGCTGACAATTTCTTTCTATCTGTGGTGTGGAGCAGCGATGGTTTAACCCGTTTTTTACGGTTGATTATTGCAGTGGGGGCGGGGGTATCGACCCTGTTATTAACATTTTGGTCACCACGCAGTCTGTTTTTTGATAAATCAGAAAAACGGCACTTATGGACGTTGTTATTATTTCATATTATTACCGCCACAGCAATTTTGGCTGTAGGGGTTAATAATCTTTTTATTGCACTCCTCTTTATTGTGGTTTTAGCTGCTTTATTGATGATGGGATGTATTTTAAATCAAGGAGGAAGCAGTTTAAAAGCAGGGTGGGCGGTTTTTCGATATATATTGTTATTAATTATTATGGCGTTGATAGGAGCTTTTTTACTGGCAGCTGTTCCTGTGGACAATGCACCTTTTCTAGCACAGTTGAGTAGTGTCGTTTTAAGTCTTGGTGTGGTGTTAGCAGCAGGGTTGTTTCCAATGTCTATTTCTTTTCTAAGATTAAATGTTGAAATGCCAATTACACTGGGGGGGATCGGTTCATTTATTTTATCGATACCTGTAATTGCAACGTTGTTAAGATTACATCAGATCCCCAGTTATGACCCTTCTGAACCTTTGTTAATGGCTTTAGTGATTATTAGTTTATGTTTTATTTTGTTAAATGAGCAAAATCGTGAACGGTCTTCTCTTTACTTAAGTGCTAACTTATTGATTACTTTGGCTATTTGTGGCGGTATTTTTGCTAATCACCCCGAAGGTGTTTATATATCTTGTTTATTTATGATGGCACTGGTGATTTTTGCCCCACTTGGATATATGGTCAGTAAAAAAGAAACAAATAATTTGTCTTCATTTGAAAGCTGGATCATGTTGGGATTATCGGGGTTTCCCCCGATTGGAATATTTTGGGCTTGTTCCTTATTAATGTCATATTTAATGATCTGGATGCCTTGGGTTGGAATCGGTGTTTTATGTCTATTGCTGATTAGGGGATACGTTTTATTTCAAAGAGGAGGTGTATTTTTCTTCCCTAAATTTCCATTAACGAAAGAGGCAAAAGTCATTATTGGTCTACTGATATTACAGACAGTATTACTGCCTATTTTTACATCCAAGTGGCTACATATGATTGCAATTGAATTTGTAAAACTTCATGGAGGTTCACCTTGACCTCTTTATCTCAGGCTCCAGTGACGCACACGAAAGCGACTGATTTAATTAAAAAACATCAGCGTGAGAGCAAGTTTTTCTTTCGGGTCGAGGAACCAGAATGGCGGGAAATTATTTCAAAATTATTGCATGATCGTCTGGTCTTTTTGGCAATGTGGTGTGATCAGATGGATTTAAATGTTTTATTTTTGGAAAATGGTTTTCGTCCCTTAGGTGTAAAAGTTGCGTTGTCTGTTGATCGATATTGGGCTGTGTCATCTGTCAGGCCCGCAGCTATTATCTATGAGCGTATGATTTGGGATTTATGGGGTAAAGAAGCTATGAACGCCATAATGGAGCTGCGCCCTTGGCTGGATCGAGGAATGTGGAAAAATACGTGGCCATTATCTGACAAACCTGGGCCTGTTGCCAGTTCGATTGAACCCTATGACTATAATATTCCTGGTGATTTAGAACAAAAAGGAGGGGAGGTTTCTATTATTGATCCCTCTTCTTGTAATGGTATATCTCCGTCATTATGGCATTTTTCTGTAATGGGGGAACAAATTATGAAGGCAAATGCCTTGTATGGTTATACCCACCGCGGGATTTTATCTAATTTATATGGCAAGAATGTTTTACAGGTACAACCTCTAATCAGTCGAATTAATGCTGTCGATAGTATTGCCCATCAAATTGCATTCTCTCACGCGATAGAGGATGTGGCACAATTTATTCCCAGTACGTATGTTTTACGTCAACGTGTTATTTTATCTGAAATATCCAAAGTTATTGCCCATTTATTATATTTATCTCATTTATTTAGGGGGTTAGGTATTGGTATTATTGCAACCCGTTGTGAATTAGCGCGCGAGCTTTTAATGCGTTGGTGCGCGCATTATTATGGTCATCGCTGGTTGATGGATTGTGTTTTCCCTGGCACAGTGCGTCCCTCAACTCTCAATGGTGAAGAAGATAAGGAAACATTACCAAATAAGGTTAAATATCTTTACTGTGAGGCTAAGAAATTAAGCCAAGGTTTCCCAGGGTTAATTGATAGCTTGCAATCGGTTGGTGTGTTAAGTGTTGAGCAAGCCATTCGTTTTAATATTGGGGGTATAATCGGCCGGGCATCGGGAAGGGATATTGATATCCGTCGTTATATGCCTGAATACCGTTTGGAATGGCTATCCCCGCGTACTTTTACAACTGGGGATGTTTTAGCGCGCATGCAATTGCGATTTCAAGAAATTGACAATGCGTTTGAAATTATTGAAACCATTTTGCAAGATGTCGAGGATGAAGATTCAAGCCAACCCAATAAAATCATTGTTGAAACATTATACGGAGAGGGGATTGGTGTTTGCGAAGGGGTTCAAGGCGATTTATGGTATTATGTAAAGGTCGAAGCTGGGAAAATTAAGGATATTTTTATTCGTGATCCTGCGGCTAATCAAGCCTATGTTTTACGAGATCTGTTACAAAACGAGACATGGGAAAACCAATCAATAATCAGATCTTCATTTGGTATTTTATCAACTGGGGTTGATTTATAAAAGGACTTTAAATGGCTATTTTACGTGCATTGGTTGATTCTGTTTTTGGAAAAATAAAGCCTCTTGATAAAACCATTGGAAGTAACAATCAGATCTTACATCTATTTCCTGTGCCTTGTGGTGATTGCAATGGATGTATTTTAGAGCTGTTGGCATTAAGGGGAGGGGCATTTGATATCACTGCCAGTGGCATTGCATTTGTTGATCACCCTGCAATTGCAAACATAATGTTAATTAGTGGTGTTTTAACCCGTGCAATGATTCCGTATTTAGAGAAAAATTGGGCTTTGATGCCAGAACCCAAGGCGATTGTAACCATTGGGTTTTGTGCAATTGATAAAGGGGTTTTCGAAGAAAACTATGCCGTTTTAAAAGAAACTACAGGGGGAGATGACTGTATTTTACAAATTGAAGGCTGTCCCCCGGCCCCCCAGCAAATCATGGAGGGGTTGTTAAAGTTGCTTGGTCTTCCTCATCCTGATCATCAGCCTCGTCAGCCTCCTTCTCAAGTGCAGCAGCATCAGCCTTCAGTTGGCGAAAGCTGCGATAGCTAAAGGGAATAGAGCAAAGATATAAAAGACCACTAAAAGCAAGAGTTCCCCACGGATCAGCAACCAGAACTGTTGCATAAATTGCAGTGCCTAAAAACAAAGGTAACAAGTATGCAGCGGGGATCTTAAAGTTTTTAAACGACCATATGGGAACAGTTGAAATTAACAAAAACGAAACAACAACCAAGGTAATCATTGTCAAAATCTGAGAATTGGCAATATCGATTAAGAAATCCCATTGTAATTTTTCAGCTTCTAATCCTAAAAATATCGGAAATAAAACCATCCCAGCCCCGGCAGGCGCAGGAACACCTGTAAAAAAGTTGCTGGCATATTTTGGTTTATCAATATCGTCTAAGGCTGCGTTAAACCGTGCCAATCTTAATGCCATACAAACTGTAAACATGGCACAAGGGACAAAGGCATATCCCCCCCCATCTTTTAAAGCCCACATGTAAAGAATGAAGCTTGGGGTAATTCCAAATGATAAGAAATCAGCCAAGCTGTCCAATTCTGCACCAAATCGGCTGGTGCCACGTAATAAACGGGCAATACGTCCATCCAATCCATCGAAACAGCCTGCAATCAATACAGCAATAGCAGCTTCAGCGAATTGTCCATGAATGGCGCTTCGAATACCAATCAATCCTGCGCATAATCCCAATAATGTTAAAAGGTTAGGAATAACACGGTTGAAAGATATACCTTTGACCCTTGGTCGTATTTTTTGACGCAATAACAATTTACGCCGAGCACGACGTAAGTTAGGACGGATATTATTAGAGTTTAGAGACAATAGTTTCCCCACCGATCATGGTTTGCCCAACCTGCACATTCGGTTGACATCCTTCTGGTAAATATAAATCAACCCGTGATCCAAAACGAATTAAACCATAAATATCGCCCATATTGTAATTATTTTCAACCACAGCGTTACAAACAATCCGTCTTGCGATTAATCCGGCAATTTGAACAACAATTAGTTTTTGCTGATTGGGCAAGGTCAGACAGATTGCATTGCGTTCATTATGTTCTGATGCTTTGTCTAAAGAGGCATTTAAGAATTTCCCTTCAATATAGCTACGTGCTGTCACTTTGCCCTTGGCGGGGATACGTTGTAAATGAACATTCAATACCGACAAGAAAATAGAAACGCGCCAAACTGGTTTTTCATCCATACCTAAATTGGCTGGTGGCATTACACAGTCAATTGAGGAAACCGTTCCATCAGCAGGGGAGACAATATTTTGATCATCAGTAGGAATAACCCGTTTGGGATTACGAAAGAAATACCAACAAAAGCCAAAAAATAGTACACTCAGCTTACCAATTAATCGGGTAATACGCCACGGAGACATACGCCCTAAAATTGCAATAAGGCCAGAACAAATCAAAAAAGGATGGCTTGCGGCATGGGGTTTACAGATACTTGAACGGATCGAGTGCAAAATAGACATTAAAATAACCTTACAGATAATAATCCTCTAGGAGGAATGCTTACGGTTCCAACTAGATTTTGATAATTCACTTTGTAGTATATATTTTTTTTTCAAAGGTGCCACTGTAATTGGCGCACAAAGATTTTTTTCGATTTCAATCAAATGATATCCACCCAAAAAAGGAACAAAAAATAATCCTAAGAACTCGAGTATTCTATTTGAACGTAAGGACATATTATTCATCAGTTTAGGGGGGAAGTACAAAACCCGTTCGTAATGACTGATACGGAAAAGATGTTGGGTTAAAATACGATTAAGTTTTTGCATTAGAAATGTATTGCGATATCGTAAAGAAAGGTTATCGATCAATGACCACCATCCAAGTTTGTTGGGTAGCAGCATAATGATTTTGCCGCTATCATCCAGTGTTTTCCAACATGAACGCAGCAGTTGTTCAAATTGATCTTTGGTGATGAAATCATCGTAAATATATACAATACGATCAAAGCTGCACTCTTGGAACGGAAATGATTCGATTAAAAAACAACAAGCCTGTTGTTTTGATATAGACATAGCATTGTATAAAATCGGGTTATTTGTGTTCAATTGCCCGTGAATGTGATAAGAAGGATACCAAATTGTTTCTGGCGTTAAGGTTGTTGTTTGCCCCAAAGTCAGTAAAGATAAACCATACAAATTAGGCCATATTTGCGCCAGTTTATATTGAATGTAGGTTGCAATTCCGTGTTTTGCATCGGACGATTGTGGTAAAATAGAGTTGAAATCGTAAGTCATTGCAACCTTTGTCCTAGTTGAGCGGTTTAGAGTATAAAAAAGGATAATGGTATAAATAAGGAGGATTGATGTCTGTTGTTATTGAACCTGTTGCGTTTTTTGATACAAATTATGCTTGGCTGTTATATGATAATCATACGAAAAATGCAGTTGTCGTAGATCCTGGTGATGCAGCTCCTGTTTTAAAAACTATAAAGGGTAAAGGTCTTTTACTACAAACTATTCTTATCACACATTTTCATTCTGACCATATTGGGGGTATTGAAGAATTAAAAAAAATTTTTCAATGTAAAGTCATAGCCCCTTTAAAAGAAGAAGGTAAAATTCCCGCTGTTGATCAAGCAGTTCGTGATCATGATACTGTTTCGTTAGAGGTCTTGGGAGTAGGGGATGCGCAGGTTATAGAAACACCAGGTCATACTTTGGGATCAATTTGTTATTATATTCCAGCGATAAAATCTGTTTTTACAGGCGATACATTATTTAGTATGGGATGTGGACGTTTGTTCGAAGGAACAGCAGAACAAATGTATCATAGTTTTGAGCGACTTAAGGTTTTGCCAGATGATACTTTGATTTATTGTGCTCACGAATATACTCAAGATAATGCCCGCTTTGCGGCATCATTGTTTCCAGATAACAGGATTTTACAAAAACGGATCGAACAAGTACAGGCTTTGCGCAAAAGTGATGATCCAACGTTACCCGTATTGCTTTCAGAAGAAAAACAGACAAACCCATTTTTAATTGCAAAAACAGCAACCGAATTTGCCAAATACCGCAATATCAAAGATCATTTTGCATAACGTTTCAATATCGTATCCATATTTTGGAATAATGAGGATTCAAGCGGGATGGTGCCTAGATAAATAGTCCCATCCCGTATTGGTATTGAAATGTATAATTGTGAGGGAACCGGAATTTGCGATAGTTCCCTTTTCAAATTAAAACAACAATTTATTTTTGATATCTCGTTATAAAGAGTCTTTGGGATATTTTGCAGATTTGTATTTAATTCACCAGTAGGACGAAGATTTGGAAAGGGAAAAGAAACTTTTCCCATTGTTGTTACTATCGTTTCTTTCCACGTGAACTTAAGCTTTTGAATAAGTAATTTGTATAAAAGCTGGTTGGATTGCACAATATTTATTGCATCATGTTGTTTGCCTGTAAGGGCAAACTGTCCCTCAATATTGTTAAGATACTGAGGGGTAAGAGAGTTAAAGATAATTAAAGTTTGTTGAATATCAAACTGCGTAAAAAATAGGCTTTTATTGTAATCTGCTTTTAAATTCCAATGAAATTGTCCTTGAATATTTTTCAATTCTATAAGCTGAGGAGTGAAAGAAACATTTTTTGCGTTATTATAAAATGATTGAGGGCATGAAAAAAAGAGTGTGCTTTCTTGAATGTGGAAGAAAAGGGGTATTTGTAATTGCCAAGGATAACCGTGTATTTGAAAGCACTTGTTTGTAAAAGGTGGACAAAAAATTTGTTCCCCGTCCACGGTTATTGAAATGCTTAAAGGATGGCGCAAACTATAAAATAAAGTTACTTTCCTGGCTTGCCAAATAATTTTTGGATGGTTTTGCTCGTCAATAGTTTGGATAATGGGGGATATAACTGTTTTACTTGGGAAAACAGACCAATGATCTTGGCCCTTGCCTTGAAACTGCAAACTTATACGAGATTGCATCAAAGGAGTATTAATGAATTGGCCCATGATATGATTGAGGTAATGGTATACACCCAAGTATAATCCCACAAAACATAATAACCCGATACAGCACTTCACTTTTCTTGATAAAGAACGATCTTGTTTGAATAAGCGTCTGGAGCGATATCGCATACATGACCAACTTTGGTATTTATATTAAAATAGAATGGGTGAAAAAATCCACAAGCTTAATTTTTTTTATTTTCCCTAAAATTAGGTAATTTTTCTTGTTTACTTTTCGAATTAAGTTAGGTGAAACAAGCCTTGTATCGATTCTATTGAAAAGCTGATAGAATCGATATCGTTATATTACCTACAAAAAATCCACCAAGTTATCCACAGGGTATTAACTACGATTCCGTGCTACTCCAACTGCGTTCGATAGCTTCCAGCGTTGCTTTACGGTTACTGGTATCTTGAATAGGGGGATGAATGGTTATGTGGATAATTCCAGGGCGTTTTAGAAAAGCATTTCGTGGCCAATACAAACCAGAGTCAATACTTACTGGCACAATTTTCAGATTTAATTGATTTGCGATGGCTATTGCACCAGCATGAAGTTTGGTTTTTTCGCCAATGTTGGTGCGGGTTCCTTCGGGAAAAATAATGATTTGTCTAAGATCATTAACCGCTTTTTGACATTCTTGTATTAACGTCTTTAAAGCCTTAATCCCTCCTTGTCGATCGAGGGGGATCATTCCTGATAAGAGCAACATGGGACCAACAAGGGGAATGCGTGTTAGCTCTTGCTTCATGATATAAGCTGGTCGTGGTAAAAGATTCATCCATACTAAGGTATCAAAAGCCGATTGATGTTGGGATGCAATTAAGAAAGAAGTATCTTGAGGAAGATTCTCTTGTCCTATAATTTTTGTGGAGATATGACAGATTTTTTTTAATCCAAGTAAGGATAATTTTGTCCATAACTGTGCATAGGAAAGGGCATATTTTTTCGCACAAAACCGAATGAAAAAAGCAATGATCCCCATAACCATCGTTAATAGAAAAAAATAAAGAGCAAATAGGAAAGAGCGAATAAAAATCATAGTATTAAGCTTTGGTTTACAGTGTGTTTTGAAGCAAATTCTCTTTGGATTTAGTTGTATGAATTAATCCAGTATAAGCAGCTAGTAATTTGTTATACTCTAAAAACAATAATCGAAACGAGTGTAAATGCGAAAAAAAATCTTGGTTATCAGAACGGGCAACATAAGGGAACAACTGCACATCATACAATAAATCCTGCATTTCAAGTAGTGCACGTCGAATATGATAACTAGAGGTTACAATAATTAAGGAATTAATTTTATAGTGATGGGCCCAAGCCGCAGTTTCGATTGCATTTCCCATCGTAGAGGTAGCACTATACCCCAAAGTGATGCGTTCTTGATCGCTAGCTGGGATTTTATAAGATAAAATATGTTCTAAGTCTTTTAAAGTTGTTGTTTTCTGAACACCGGAAATTAACAAATATTTTCCATGATGGGATTGTAACAGCTTAATTGCAGTATCAATTCTGCGCGCCCCCCCTGTTAAGACGACGATTCCTTCGGCCGTGGGAATTGGGGGTGTATAAACAAGTGTATCAACAATAAATAGTAAAAATCCACCCAGCCAAAGCCCTAAGACAATTAAAACACCCCAAAATAGTGATTGCTTTGAACGATGATAGAATTTGGTCATGGTTAAGTTAAATGTCTGAGCCAAAAATATACAATGAAAGTGGTTGTAATCCAGCCAATCACGTAATTACATATAGGCAGCAGGATAAAAAGAACAAGCAATTGTAGGGGCATTGCTGTTAAAAAATATAACCATCCCGCATTTGCCAATGCTTGCCAATTGGGATCACTGCTAAAAGGTAAGCTAAGATAGGTTAGAAATAAAAGCAGTGGAATTGAGAAAAAACTCCCGATCCCCCCACCAATGCAGGCCAAACGTGCACTTCTTTTGGCAAAACGAAAGGCAATATATCCATCAGAAGCCCCTAAATTATGCAAGATTTCAATGGTTTGCCGGCATTGCATTAATCCTGTGCGTGTTGATAATGCAATTACAGAAGCAGCAACAGAAATAACAATAAGTAATGAAATAAACGCACTGGTTTGCAAGCTATTTGCCAATGCATTCAAACGCTGATTCCAAAAGTTACTCTGCTCAATCATGATACCAGGGACGATTTCCTGCATAGCAGTCTTCAATTCTTTTGATAGGTGATTACTGTCATCATTAAGGTGCAGCTCGATAATTGCAGGAATAGGTAAAGCAAAAGATTGGATACTTTCGTGCAACCAGGGGGCAAGTAATGTGTCAATTTCCTGGTCTGTCAAACGATGAAAAGATGATAATTCTTTTGACGTGGAAAGCAATGCAATAATTGCTTGTATTTTGGTCTGTGTTACTGGTGTTTTATCTTTATTTTTAGAATCACTATTGGCAGGCGGATCATTGGGTTGAGGTATTTGCAAAATAATCGTGGATGCTGCTCCTGCACTCCACCGTGTTGCTAATTGTTGGCTGGCATAAGCACCGGCAATAGTAATGGCCGCCAAAAAGGTCATGGCTGCAACCAGTGGGATTAAAAACTGTCCAGGCAGGGCACGATGTAGCTTTAAACCGTCAGATGTTTTGTATTTAAACAGCATCACTTGTCCATAATTGTCTGTTTTCCAATTTTAAGCGTGGGGCTGGGAATTGTCGAATCAGGCTGTCATTATGGGTTGCCATAATAATGGTGCATCCTAAATCATTCAGATCATAAAACAAATCCATTAATCGCTTAACTTGGTGTTCATCTAATGCATTGGTCGGTTCATCAGCAAGTAATAAATCAGGTCGATGAATAACCGCACGTGCAATTGCAACCCGTTGTTGTTCGCCTCCAGAGAGAGTTTTGGGATAAATATGTTGCTTATGTTCCAAACCCATCCAGCCTAAAATACGGTTTGTCCATCTTTGCACTGTATCTTCATCGGTATTTTGTAACCTTAAGGGCAGAGCAATATTGTCAAAAACGGTCAGGTTGGGGATTAATTTAAAATCTTGGTAAACGATACCTATGCGTTGTTTCAATCGGCACAGGGTTGATCGGCGTGCCTGATTGGTGGGGGTGTCCAATACGGTCAGTAGCCCTGTGCTGGGCTGCTTTTCTAGATGCAGCATACGTAAAAAAGTGGATTTTCCAACGCCAGATGGGCCAGTAAGCCAGCAAAAACTGCCTTGAGGAATGTACAGATCTACATTATCCAAGAGGGAAACATCATTTTTATAGTTTAAACTGACACCATCAAGTTGAATCATTCGAACACGCGTTACGGAACCTTTGGTAATGTAGAAAGATTAATTTTAGTAGGCTTTAAATAACTTTCCTAGAAAAATTATTATATCTTGATAATGATTATATTCTTCTTCCTAAGAAAGCAGTAATAGTTGCACAGAGCGCTGTTAAGGCCAGCAGTAAAAAACCATCAAAAATCAAAGACGAGGCTGATATAGTGTGGCCAGCAACAGTAAGAGATGTGGGGATCAATTCTGTTCCTCGTCCCACCATGTCACGGATTTGTGGGTCTGCAGAATCTACCATGTGGGTTGCTGTTTGAACTAGGTTTGGAATAATTTTCCATATGATGCCCATAATTAGCAGTATAGGAGCAAATATTTCTGCAACTTGTTGAAGAAAATAGAAAACAAAATGAAAAACTGCCCATATAATGGTTAATATCATTTTAGGAAAAGGTGTATTACGTTTAAAAGACGTGTTTGACATAGAATGTTCGACTGATGAAGAGTGTAAGCGGTCGTTTGCTCGGCCAGGTTCTGTTGGTATATTCACGAAGTAGTCCTCAAATAGATAACGAATTTGGATTGATTATCTTAATCTTGGACTTAATATGCAAGACTTTAAAAAGCAATGTGTTTTTTGTTACAATCAGACAAATATTGTAATAAAAAAAGTGAAATACGAGTAACAATGGTTTGAAAAATTGTAAATTTATCCATGTTTTTATAAATAAATCATAATTTAAATTTCAACTTTTTTGAATAATCATTTTATTCATTATTAAATTAAGATAAAAGCATTCTAATGTGAAAAATAATCATGCAGAAATAGGAGGGCGGGTATGAACACGCTTCCAGCCATTTTGGTGGTGGATGATGACCCGAATATTTTAAAGACCTTAAAAGAAATTTTGAAGCAGCATTTTGATGTGCATGTGACAGAATCCCCTTATTGTGCGTTAGATATGATTAAAAGAGGTGTTCATTTCTCTGCTATTTTATATAATTATTGCATGCCTTCCATGTTTGGAAATGTTTTTTTTGCGCGCGTGCGTAATATTACCGTTGCGACGCGTATCTTGTTGGCAGAAAAAAATAGAACGGATGTACTGATTTCAGCATTAAATCAGGGTGGGATTTCTTTCTTTATTCCAAAACCATTGGATCCTTTTTTAGTAAAGGAAATTGTTCAACGCGCCGTGGAACGATCACAGTATCGTCGTCAATTACGTCATGAAAAATTGCTGCTAACAGGCCTTTTAGAGCATCTGCCTTATGGTTTGGCTTTTAAGGATGAGCAGGGTAAATTTACCCGTATGAATGACCTTGCCGCAGCGCGCAGAGGGTTGACTGTAGAAGAGTGCTTGGGAAAAACAGAGGAAGAGATAGAGCCCTCCTTCAAAGCCCATGAATTAGAAGAATTTAATAACCGTCTTCAAAAAGAGGAGCGTTTTGTTGCAACTTTAGAAGTGCCTTCCCAGCACATGTATGATTCTTCTAAATGGTTTGTTATTACTCGTCTATTACTGGGCAGGGCAAAGGGTGAAATTGCGCGTCCTTCAGTGATTATGGAGTTGGATATTACAGACCAAAAGAAATTAGAATCACAATTACAACAGGCAGAAAAGCTGCAAGCTTTGGGAACAATGGCTGGTAGTATTGCCCATGATTTTAATAATTTATTGACCACAATTATCGGGTCGCTTGAATTATCTGAAGATTTTTTAGATCAGAGTAATATTGGCGATCGCCAAATCCAATCTTTGCAAAAATTATTAGCAAATGCTTTAAATGCAGCTCAAAAGGGATCTACTCTGACTGAGCGATTATTAAGTTTTAGTCGCCGAAAAAAATTATCACTGCAAAAAGTCGATATCTTTCAACTAATCGAAGATAATTACGAGCTTTTGCTGCAAACCTTATCTATGCGTCATTCTTCACGTTCTAAGGAGTTAGGACAGTCAGAAAAAAAACATAAAGTGACGTTAAATGTTCAACGTTTATGTACGCAAACTATTATTGTTAAAACTGATCCTTCTCAATTGGAATTGGCTGTAATGAATTTATGTATTAACTCTGCAGATGCGATGCCAAATGGTGGAGCAATTACAATTATTTTGCGTAAAGAAGCCATTACCGATCCATCGGGGGAATATCATCACTTAGCTGTGGGGGATTACGCGGTTATAACCGTAAAAGATGAGGGAGAAGGTATGTCTGTTGAAACGATCGCACATATTTTCGAGCCATTTTTTACGACCAAAGCGGTAGGATGGGGGACGGGTTTGGGATTGGCAATGGTGTATGGTTTTGCCAAACAATCCGGCGGGGATGTCATTGTAAAAAGTCAAATAGGTCAAGGATCTGCAATTAGTATTTACCTGCCCATTATTGATAAAATTTTTTGATGTAGTGTCGTAAAAACGAAATGAAAATTATTAAATTTTGTTTATAATATTTATGTAAAACATAGTTACTAACCCAAGAGTAAAGATAAGTAATTAAATAGGTTCAATATTTTTCAATAAAGCCAGCTACTAAAAAAGTGACTATGATTTATCGACTCTGATATTGATTTTATAAGTTTTTTCTTGAAAATAAAGGGAGTATTATTTGGGGTGCAGTTAAGATTAAGAGAGGATTTAATAAACCCGATCTTTTTTTTCAAGCTGAAGGAATAAAATAGTGAGTGAAGAAAAAGATAAAAAACTCATTTTGATCGTTGAAGACGATGCTGTCTTGCGTCCATTATTGGTTGAGCTATTATGCGAAATGGAATTCGAAGTTTTGGTTGCTGAAGACGGGCAATCAGCATTATCTTTATTACAAGATTTAAATTATAAACATGATCATATTGATTTATTATTAACAGATATTGGTCTGCCTGGTATGAATGGTAAGGATCTGGCCAAAACAGCGCGTGAGCTGTGGCCAGAACTATCCATATTGTTTATTACAGGATATGCTCATGGAGTTGGTGTTTTGCCAACGGATGAAAAAATTAAGTTAATAACGAAACCTTTTTCATTGGGTGCTTTAACAAAGAGAGTTGAAGAACTAACCACAAGGTAATAAATTAAGGTTAGTTATATATTTTATAAAAAGGCTATTAAATACTAATGCAAAATCATAATTTGTCTTCACATGATCCCATTCAGTGGCATGGAACAACGATTTTGTGTGTCCGCCGTGATGACCAGGTTACCATTGCTGGTGATGGCCAGGTTACGTTGGGACATACAGTTGTTAAGGGAAATGCCAAAAAAGTAAGAAGAATTGGTGCTGGTGGTAATATTTTAGCAGGATTTGCAGGTGCTACTGCAGATGCATTTACTTTATTAGAAAGATTAGAGAAAAAACTGGAACGATACCCAAATCAACTTGAACGTGCCTGTGTCGAATTAGCACAAGATTGGCGAACGGATCGTTATCTGCGAAGATTAGAAGCAATGTTGTTGGTTGCTGACAAAATGCATTCTTATACATTAACTGGTAATGGGGATGTTTTAGAACCAGAAGATGGTGTTGTTGCGATTGGTTCTGGTGGGAATTATGCATTGGCGGCTGCTCGTGCATTATTGGATGTTGATGGTTTAACCTCAGAAGATATCGCGCGTAAAGCGATGGCAATTGCAGGCGATATTTGTATTTATACGAATTCCTCACTTGTTGTAGAGACATTGCCAGCCAAAGGTACTAAATAATGAATATTCCTACTTATTCTCCAAAAGAGATTGTCGCCGAATTAGATCGCTATATTGTCGGTCAAGATGATGCCAAACGTGCAGTATCCATCGCCCTACGTAATCGTTGGAGACGAGCAAAGTTAGCAGATAGTATGCGCGAGGAAGTGGTTCCAAAAAATATTTTAATGATCGGACCAACTGGATGCGGGAAAACAGAAATTGCACGTCGTTTGGCAAAATTATCCCAAGCACCTTTTCTAAAAGTCGAAGCAACTAAATTTACCGAAGTTGGTTATGTCGGTCGTGATGTTGAAAGTATTATTCGTGATTTGGTAGAAGCATCGCTGGTTATGCTGCGTGATATTAAGCGTCGTGACGTCAAAGGAAAAGCCAAAGATGCCGCCAATCAACGTCTTGTCGTCGCATTGGTAGGAGAGGGAGCATCCGCAGAAACGAAGAACAAGTTTTTGCAAATGCTATTAAATGGAGAATTGGAAGACAAAGAAATCGAAATTAGCTTGGCCGATACGTCTTCCCCAGTTAATCAGTTCGATATTCCTGGAATGCCGTCCGCACAGGTCATCAATTTCACAGATATGATGAAGGGATTTATGAACCGCCCTGAAAAATCTCGTAAAATGACCGTAGCAAAGGCAAGGGAAGCTTTAATTCGAGAAGAATCTGACAAGCTCTTGGATAATGATGCTTTGGTACAAGAGGCCATTCAACGTGCCCAAAATCACGGTATTGTATTTTTGGATGAAATTGATAAGGTTTGTGCCCGTTCTTACGAGGGTGGAGGCGGACGTGGAGGCGCGGATGTCTCTCGTGAAGGGGTACAGCGTGATTTACTGCCATTAATCGAAGGAACCACAGTTTCAACGAAATATGGATTGGTAAAAACTGATCATATTTTGTTTATTGCATCTGGGGCGTTTCACTTAGCAAAACCTTCTGATTTACTGCCTGAGTTACAGGGGCGTCTACCCATTCGTGTTGAATTATCGGCATTAACTTGTGAAGATATGCGTCGTATTTTGACCGAGCCAGAACATTCCTTGTTAAAGCAATATATTGCTTTGATGCAAACAGAAGGTGTTCAGTTACACTTTACTGAAGACGCTATTGATGCAATCGCACGTCTGGCAACGGATATTAATGATCGTGTGGAAAATATCGGTGCACGACGCTTGGCAACTGTTATGGAAAAATTGTTGGAAGAGGTCTCTTTCACAGCTTCTGAACGTTCAGGGGAAACGATTGAAATTACCCCAACAGATGTGCAGGAACGTGTTGCTTCTTTAGCTGATAAAAGTGATTTAAGTCGTTTCATTTTATAATTTTTTACCATAGCCAATAACAAGATTGATTTTATAATGTCTGACCCCTTTATTTTACCACAAGAAGAAACCGCGCTTGAGGCTATTGAAGCCATTAAAGATGAGTTGGATTTATTTGATGATTGGATGCAGCGTTATAGTTATTTAATTGACCTTGGGGAAAAACTGCCAGATTTTCCCCAGGATTGGCAAAATGATAGCTTTCGAGTGATGGGGTGTCAAAGTCAAGTATGGCTGAATTTCTGTCAAAAAGAGGATAAAATCTTTTTTGCAGGGAGTTCTGATGCTGCAATCGTGAAGGGGTTGGTATCTTTATTATTGCGTATTTATTCTGGACGATCAGCACCAGAGATTTTGGCAGTCGATCCTGAATTTATTAAAGATTTAGGATTGTCTGGAGCCTTATCAGCCAATCGCAGCAATGGCGTAGCATCTATGGTAAAAGCCATACAATCAATTGCATCTCAAAAATAACAACGCAAGAGATTCTCCTCTTTTGAATTTGGACAAAAAATACAGCTAAACGCAGAATTGTGATTTTCTTTTCCCAATACAACGCGGTAAAGGTAAAAGAAATCCACTTTTTCTTTATATTAAAGAAAAGAATTAGAGAGGCCGTAAATGAAAAGGACTGTAGGGGATTTTCTATTAGACAGATTATCCCAAATTGGTGTTAAAGATATCCTTGGTGTTCCTGGAGATTATAATCTTCAATTCTTAATTCAGATGGAAAGAAGAAAAGATGTAAGATTTGTTGGAACTCGTAATGAGCTGAACGGGGCATATGCTGCTGATGGATATGCGCGGTTAAATGGCATTTCAGCATTATTAACAACATATGGGGTGGGTGATCTTAGCGCCATTAATGGTATTGCTGGTGCTTTTGCAGAATATGTACCGGTTGTATGTATCGTTGGTGCACCTCCTTTGAACAGTGTTAACCGTCATCGTTATCTTCATCATACGACTGCTGAGGGCAATTTTGAAGATATGATGGATTGTTATCGTCCTTTTACGGTAGCCCAGGCTAGGATTACCCCACAAAATGCAGTAGAAGAGATTGATCGTGTGTTGCGTGCATGCGTACGTGAAAAACGGCCCGTTTATTTACAGCTACCTTCTGATATTACGTTTTTTGAAATTGACGTACATAACGAGGTTTTATCATTAAGACAACAAACCAGCGATACCAAGCAATTAAATGCGTTGTTGGATCGTATCACTGAAAAACTTAGCAAAGCTCAAAATCCTTCTGCATTGTTGGGAATGGCATTGGATCGGTTCGGATTACGGGATTTGACACAATCAGCAATCGAAAATTTAAAGATTCCGTTTGCGACATTGTCTGCAGCACAATGTGTGCTGGATGGGGATCATCCCCAATGGATCGGGGGGTATAGTGGCCGTTCCTCCTCTGATGCAGTGAAACACGCTATTGAGCAATCAGATTGTTTGTTTGGATTAAATGTTAAATTCACGGATAGCAATTCCAGTTATTTTACACAAAAAATTCCAGATGATATGATTAATATTCAACCCTTTAGAACCATTATAGGGCATGAGGTATTTGAAGGGGTTTCAGCAATTGAATTACTGGAGCGCCTGTCCGAAATAACTCCTCCGAAACAATATCAAAATTGTAAGCCCCCTGTTGCCAAGGTCGAGGATCCTTGGGTTGCAAAGGCTGGGGAGAAGTTAATTCAAAATCGTTTTTGGAAACGTGTTGAAAAATTTATTAAACCCAATGATGTCGTTGTAACCGAAGCAGGTACTTCAATGCGTGGGGTGAAAATAATGGATATGCCGTCTGGCATTACAATTATCAGTCAACCCTTGTGGTTATCTATTGGGTATTCTTTACCTGCTCTGTTTGGTTCTTTGATGGCTAAACCTGATAGACGTCAAGTTATTTTTATTGGTGATGGCTCCTTCCAACTGACGGCTCAAGAAGTATCTTCGTTCTTTGAACATGATTTAAAACCGATCATTTTCTTGATTAATAATAAAGGTTACACCATTGAACGTGCAATTATGGGCTTTCATTCTGCCTATAATGATATTCCAAATTGGAATTACCGTCAGTTATTTGAAGCTTTTAGTGATGGAAAATCTTTCTTTTCACGCCAAGTCATTACCGAAGACGATTTTGAAAAGGCGTTAAATGACGCTGATAAGGCATCTGATCAGCTGTGTTTAATTGAAATTATGTTTGATCCATTGGATATTCCAAAAGCGGTTCAAACTTCTGCAAATATGGTAGCAGCTTTTAATTATGGACCAAGAGGATTAAAAGAGCTTGATAAGAATATTGACGATTAGTTGATGAGTGATCGTAACATCAAAAAAGCCAGTATTTATACTGGCTTTTTTGCAATTATAGTCACTTTTTTGTTCTATGATTGTATATTATCTTGCTGAGGAACTTCAATATCGATTTCTAAGGTTGAAAAATCGTTTCCTCGATCAACCTTAATATGTATTTTTTCTTGATCAATAGAGATATGTTTTTGGATAACGGCCATAATTTCTTTTTGCAATTTTTGCAAAAGATCAGAGTTCCCCTGCGCAGAAGAACGTTCATGAGCCAAAAGAATTTGTAAGCGATCTTTGGCCACGGGGGCGGTATTTCGTTTGGAAAAAAAATTGGAAAAAAAACTCATGACCCGCTCCTTCCCATTAACCAGTCAAAGAACCCTTTTTTATCTTTAGGGACAGTAACTTCAATCTTTTCTCCTTGTAACCTTTTTACTGCTTCACTATAAGCGCGCGCAGCATTAGAGTTCGGAGAAGATAAAGTAATTGGAGCTCCTAGATTTGATGCTTTTAATACATCTTCACTTTCTGGAATAATTCCAACCAAGGGAATAGAAAGAATATCCAAAATGTCATCTGTATTTAACATATCACCCCGTGCCGCGCGATTGGCTGCATAACGCGTGATTAATAAATGCTTTTCCATTTTTTCGCCTCTTTGCGATTTGGCCGTTGTACTATCCAAAATACCAATAATACGATCACTGTCTCTGACTGATGATACTTCCGGATTCGTAATGATAATCGCTTCATCAGCAAAATGCATAGCCATTTTTGCACCGCGCTCAATACCTGCGGGACTATCGCAGATAATCCAGTCGAATTTTTCTCTTAGTTCTTCGATAACCTTTTCAACGCCCTCTTTGGTTAAGGCATCTTTATCTCGTGTTTGGGATGCGGCAAGGATATAAAGATTTTCAAGACGTTTGTCTTTAATAAGTGCTTGAGATAGGGTTGCTTCACCTTGAATAACGTTGACAAAATCAAAAACAACACGTCGTTCAGCACCCATAACCAAATCAAGGTTTCTTAGCCCAACATCAAAATCAACGACGACAACTTTATTGCCTGTTTGTGCTAATGCAGCCCCAATTGCTGCTGTTGATGTTGTTTTACCAACCCCACCTTTTCCAGAGGTAACTACGATTACCTTTGCCATATTTTATCCCTTTAAATCAAATCTTTATATAATTGATAGAGTAATTACTGTATCACGAAGCAGAGCACCAGAGGTTAAACACGAATGTGATGAAATTATTTGATTTTTAACAAAGGTGCAACGGTCATCATATCATCATCTAGAAAAACTTGTGCCGGTTTTGTATTGAGTTCTTCTGGAATTTCTTCTGCAGTCATATAAAAGCCATCAATAGCCATTAATTCTGCAGCCAGTTGGTAAGCAAAAATTCTGGATTCATGCTGACCACTTATACCAGCAATTGCCCTGCCGCGTAATGCACCATAGACATGAATTGATCCGCCAGCCACAATTTCGGCACCCGAAGCAACAGAACTAGTAATAATAACATCGCCCTCTGGGAAAAAGATGCTTTGCCCCGATCGGACTTGTTCATCAACAATAAAACAGGGCGTGGCCTCAGTTTTTGTGGGTGGATCAGCAGGTAAATCAAGATTATCAATGTCTTTGCCATTGCCAAATATAAAGGTCTTGGGCCAATTTTGTAATGCTGGCCAAGATGAGGAGCCACCTTCTACGCATATAATTTGAATGTTGCGTTGTGCTAGTGCAGTGTGCAACAGTTCTAATCCTTCTTCTTTTCCTGTAAGAAGTTCCAAATTTAAAATAACGGGTTTACCCAAAAAAAAGAATGAGGATCGTTGAAGTTGATTATCTAAGCCTTGTAGCCAATTGGCAAGAGGGGCTTCTGGCAAGAGTACCAATGCTAAAAAAGATCGTCCTCTTATCCGAATTTGGGGCAGGGTTTGGGATGTGTTTGCCACGAATAATAATTCCTATTATACAAGCAGAAAATAATGTCGGGATTAATTTATCGATTTTTTTTTCAGATGAAAATTAAAAATGTAATTTTTTGGTAAAATCCTGAATCCTGTCACTTAATATCTATAATATTGTGATTTACACTATAATAATACTGTAATAATAAAGAGAATTTATATAGATAAACCTTTATAACAATGATAAAGCTGTTTTATCTTGAATTGAAGATGTTATATTATTTTTGGTTAACGATATTATTACAGAAAATGGCCAAGTTACATGCGTATATTGTATCATCTGCCTCTTTGCCCTTTTAGTCGTAAAGTTCGTTTGGTTATGGCAGAAAAGCGTCTGTCATTCGAGCTAATGACTGAGACTGTTTGGAAAAGACGGCCTGAATTCCTTGCAATTAATAATGCTGGATCTGTTCCCGTGTTGGTCGAAGAAACAGGATTAACCATCCCTGATTCTTATGCAATTTGTGAATATTTAGAAGAAGCATATCCAGATACGTCATTGATGGGCAGAACCTTGGCTGAACGTGTTGAAGTACGAAGGCTTACCGCGTGGTTCGATGATAAGTTTAATCGTGAAGTAACGCAGAATTTATTATTTGAGAAAACATTTAAACGCTTCTTTGGCAATAGTAATCCCAATGCACAAGCATTAAGAGAGGGGTATAATAATATCAAATTCCATTTGGATTATATTGCCGAATTAACAGAAAATCGGGTATGGTTGGCTGGCAGCAACTTATCGATGGCTGATTTTGCAGCAGTGGCGCATTTATCAGCATTAGATTATATTGGTGATATTAATTGGGATAAGAACCCTGTTGTTAAAGATTGGTATGCACGTATTAAATCTCGTCCTAGTTTCCGCCCATTATTAAATGATCGAGTTAGCGGTATTATACCCCCTAAATATTATGCTGATTTGGATTTCTGACGGATCAAAGTGAAATTCTATGATATCCAATAAACCTGTGATTTTACAAGTCTTACCTGCTTTGGGAACGGGGGGGGTGGAACGTGGTACGATCGACATGGCGCAGGCAATTATGAGGGCTGGGGGAATTGCTATTGTTGCCAGTGCAGATGGGATATGGAAAAATTCCTTAGAGCGTATGGGAGCTATTTATATCAACCTGCCGCTGAATTCCAAAAAGCCATGGGTAATTTGGAAAAACCAGTATGCATTGGAAAAAATTATACGTTCTTATCATGTGGATGTTGTTCATGTTAGATCTCGAGGTCCCGCATGGTCCGCTTGGCTTGCAGTTAAGAAATGTAAAACCAGCTTTATAACAACGTGGCATGGTGTTTATAGTGAAACTTGGTTGGGAAAGCGCTATTATAATAAAGTAATGACTAAGGGAGAGCGAGTTATTGCCATTAGTCATTACATTGCCAAACGATTACACGATCATTATGGAGTGGAAAAAGAACGTTTGCGTGTGATTCATCGAGGGGTTGATGTAACGGCTTTTGATCCTGAAATGCCTTTGGGGGAGCGGGTTAGCGAGCTTGCAAAGAAATGGCAGATCCCTGAGGATAAGAAAATCATTCTATTACCTGGTCGTTTGACACCTTGGAAAGGTCAAGAATTATTAATACGTGCCTTTGTGACGTTAAAAGAACGATATCCAAATTGGGTTTGTGTCTTTGTCGGTCCCGCGAAAGCTAAAGATCAATTTAGCAAAAGATTACTTATATTAGCCAATCAATTAAAAGTACGTGATCGTTTATATTTTGTTGGTGACTGTCAGGATATGCCAGCAGCTTTGACACTTGCAAATATTGTGGTGGTACCCTCTTTAAAGCCAGAACCTTTCGGACGGGTTGTGATAGAGGCACAGGCTATGGAACGTCCTGTTGTTGTTGCCAATCACGGAGGTGCTGCGGAAACGGTGATAGAAGGACAAAGTGGTTATCTATTTGAACCAGGTAATATTCAAAGTTTTGCAGAAATATTGGAATTCTTGATGCAAAGATCTGAGCCTGATTTGCACTGGATTGGACGTTTGTCCAGAGAGGCTGTTCAACAATATTATACTCTGGATCAAATGCAGCGTGCAACTTTAAAAGTATATAATGAAGTTTTGCCAGATGCTAAACAGTTTGTGATTGAATGAAAAAGCCCTTAAAAATTTTAGTTATTCGTTTGGGTGCATTGGGGGATTTCGTACAAAGTTTTTATCCTTTTGCGGCTATTCGAAAGCATCATATAAATGATCATATCACGTTATTGACCACATCACCTTTTGCTGAATTGGCGCAACAGTCGCCATGGTTCAATCAGGTTGTGCTGGATCATAAACCTCACTTATTAAATATTATTGGGTTTTTAAAATTAAAAAAATTGCTGCAAGGCTATGATTTGGTTTATGATTTGCAGACATCTCGTCGTTCTACACGTTATTTTTGCTTGGCAGGACGTCCTTTATGGTCAGGTATTGCAAAAAAATCCCCATATTTCCATAATAATCCCAATCGAAATAATATGCATACGCTGGATCGGCAAAAAGATCAGCTACAATATGCTGGAATTCAACAGTTTCCAGAACCAGATTTATCATGGTTTATGGATAAAAATGTAGCAATTGACCTACCACGTCCCTATGCAATTTTGGTGCCAGGATGTTCCATCAAACGTCTTGAAAAACGGTGGCCAGTCGAACATTATGCCGAAATTGCACAATTATGTATGCAACGAGGAGTTCATCCCGTGCTTGCTGGTGGCGCAGCAGAGTTGGAATTGGGACAACAGATTAAAATACGTTGTCCTCAAATATTTAGTTTAATTGGACAAACAACTTTGTTACAATTAGGGGCTGTTATGACACATGCGCAATTTGCATTGGGTAATGATACAGGGCTAATGCATATTGCTGCGATGGTGGGATGTCCAAGTGTTGTTTTATTTTCGTCAGCCAGCAACCCATCATTAACAGCCCCACAAGGCAAAAGTGTAAAAATACTGTATCAAGCAGATTTAACCGATCTGAGTGTAAAAAAGGTTGCGCAAGAACTCAACTGGGTTCATTAACGTTTATTATAAAAAGACTTGATTTATATTATGTTCTGGAGATTTGATTATGCTGTCTATTACCTTGCCTGATGGATCCATTCGTCAATATGAGGGACCCACTACAGGACTTTCGATTGCGCAATCTATTGGGGCAGGGTTGGCTAAAGCTGCTTTGGCAATGGAGTTAAATGGCAAATTGGTTGATTTGTCTACGGAGATTGCAGAAGATTCCGCTGTAAAGTTTATCACCAGAAAAGATGAAGATGCTTTAGAGCTTATTCGCCATGATGCAGCCCATATATTGGCCCAAGCAGTGCAAGAATTATATCCAGGAACGCAGGTTACAATCGGCCCTGCAATCGAGAATGGATTTTACTATGATTTTGCTCGTGACGAACCATTTAAACCAGAGGATTTGGAAGGGATTGAACGGCGCATGCATGAAATTGTTGCGCGTAACGAACCTTTTATTCGTCAGGTGATGCCTCGTGACGAAGCCATTCATTATTTTGAAAAAATTGGTGAACATTACAAGGCTGAACTTATTCGAGATTTGCCTGAAACTGAAACTATCTCTGTCTATCAGCAGGGGCCTTGGCTGGATTTATGTCGTGGCCCGCACATGCGAACCACCGCTGATGTCGGTAATGCATTTAAATTGACCAAAGTTGCTGGGGCTTATTGGCGCGGTGATTCTAAAAACGCAATGCTATCAAGAATTTATGGAACGGCTTGGCGCGACAAAAAAGAATTAGATGCGTATCTAACTCAATTAGAAGAGGCTGCACGTCGTGACCATCGACGCATTGGTAAAGAGATGGATCTGTTTCATTTACAAGACGATGCCGCAGGATCTATTTTTTGGCACCCTAAAGGATGGCAATTATACACAACATTGCAAAATTATATTCAACGTATGCAACGTCGCTATGGGTATGTAGAGGTACGGACACCTCAATTATTAGATCGCTCTCTGTGGGAGGCCTCTGGTCATTGGGAAAAATTTAGGGAAAATATGTTTATTGCGTCAGTTGAGGACGAGGATCGTACCTACGCATTAAAACCAATGAATTGTCCATGTCATATTCAGATCTTTAATCATACTTTACGCTCATATCGTGAACTTCCTTTACGTATGGCAGAATTTGGGGCTTGTCATCGTTATGAGCCTTCGGGTGCGTTGCATGGAATTATGCGCGTGCGTTCATTCGTTCAAGATGATGCACATATTTTTTGTACAGAAGATCAAATCACCGATGAAACAGCATTGTTTGTTCATATGCTTTCTGAAGTTTACAAAGATCTAGGGTTCGAAAGTTTTCGTGTAAAATTCTCTGATCGTCCAGAAAAAAGAGCAGGGGACGACGCAACCTGGGATCGTGCTGAAAATAGTCTAAAAGCTGCATGTGAAAAGGTTAATGTAGCGTTCGAACTAAACAAAGGCGAGGGGGCGTTTTACGGACCTAAGTTGGAATTTGTTTTACGCGATGCGATTGGTCGTGATTGGCAGTGCGGGACTTTACAGGTTGATTACGTTTTGCCAGAGCGGTTAAAAGCATCATATATTGGTGAAGACAGTGCACGTCATCGTCCTGTTATGTTGCATCGTGCAATTGTTGGGTCTTTTGAACGGTTTCTTGGAATCTTAATTGAACAATATGCTGGATCTTTCCCTTTGTGGCTTGCACCCGTTCAAGTTGTCGTTGCAACCATTGTTAATGATGCCGAAGCCTATGCCCAAGAAGTTGTTGAGTTGTTGCAAGCAAAAGGAATGAATGTAGAACTTGACGCGCGCAATGAAAAAATTAATGCAAAAATTCGTGAGCATAGTTTACAGCATGTGCCAGTGATTTTAGTCGTAGGTCGTAAAGAGGTAGAAGAACGTAAAGTCGCCGTACGCAGGTTGGGTGGTGCCGCACAGCAGGTCATAGAATTAAACGAAATTGTTGAACAGTTGGGTAAAGAAGCCACACCCCCTGATATAAATCGCACACCTATTGCGAAGCAGAAATTAAATCTTCAATGTGAAGGCTAGATCGTTTAAAAAAAATAGGGTATAATAACCACTGAATCGAAAAATAATTATGATAACCCTTAGAAAAGATTACGCTTATAACGGACAGGCAATTATATTGTCTCATCGTTTTATGCCGCAATTAGGTTATGCTTTTCTAGGGGGCAAGCTTAGAAGGAACAGTAACCATAGTAAAAACATCGACACCCCCCACGACAAACCGCGAAGGTCCGCTTGTTGATGAGGAAATTCGTGCACCTCAGGTTCGTCTTGTTGGTGCTGAAGGCGAAATGTTAGGCATCGTTGCCACGCGTGAAGCTTTGAAAATGGCGCACGCCATTGGATTAAATCTATTAGAGGTCAGTCCAAACGCAGAACCGCCAGTGGCAAAGATTCTCGATTACGGTAAGTTTAAATACGAGCAACAAAAAAAGAAAAATGAAGCGCGTAAAAAACAAAAAGTTATCGATATTAAAGAAATTAAAGTCCGACCAAATATTGATGAAAACGACTATCAGGTAAAGTTAAATGCTGCAAAGCGCTTTATTGGTGGTGGTGACAAGGTTAAGGTAACCCTGCGTTTTCGAGGACGTGAAATGGCTCACCAAGAACTGGGTGTCCAGTTGCTTGAACGTTTTCGTTTAGACATGGAGGCCGACACAAAGGTCGAGCAAATGCCTAAACTTGAAAATCGACAGATGATTATGGTTTTAGCACCACGCTAAAATAACAAAAGGTATGTAAGAAATTACATACCTTTTTTGTTTTTAATTTTAATGTAAATAAATCTCGCTTTTTAAAAGATGATCGACTAGGTTGATATCAATTCATTACGATTACTTAGAAGGTGAAGGGATATCTTTATGAGCATTCAATCTCGTTTTACTGGTTTTTGCCAAGAAGTCAAAGAAGGTATTATTGCTGGTTGGGCCATAAATATTGCTGCACCCAAAAGGCATGCAATAATTTTTGCTTTTATTGATGATTATAAGGTCGCTGAGATCAAATGTGATTTGGTCAGAGAAGATATCCAAGAAAAAATTAACTTTCTACGCAGCGACATTGGATTTGAATTTACTATACCTAATGAATTTAGAGATAATGTGCCACACCGATTACTATTTCGATTTCAAGATGGTAATATTTTATCAATGATAACGTTGCAGCAACCTGTCCAAAAGTCAGGCGAAAATGTTATTTCTATGATGAAGTTAGAACAGCCTACCCAAAAAATAGAAGCATTAATTTTTAAGCTTGAAAAACCAGAAGTTAAAAGTTTGTCTTGTATGGATGGGTGGAAAAACGGGGCCATTCACGGGTGGGTGCTACGGCAAGATAACGTAACAGGGAAATATACTGGCAAGTGTCAAATTATGGTGACAATGGATGGTCGTCATTTAAAAACAATAGAAGCCAATCAATTTCGCGGTGATGTTGCCAGTGCTGTAAACGCGGATGCACGTTGTGGTTTTTCCGTTGTGGTGCCCAGAGCTTTGCGTAAACGGGTGCGTTCTGTATTTCGCGTATTTTTAATGCCAGAACAAATTGAATTACAAGGCAGCCCCTATGAAACAACATTAATTGATGACGTTTTGGAACAGCAGCTGCTAGTGATTAATAATCAGCTGGATTTAATGTTTAAAGAAATGTCATCATTGCGCAAGCAATTTAAACGACTGATCAGCAGCTCTAATTTCATAATTACGGAGTATGGCGCATGGGCAAAGAAATATTATGCGTTATTACCTAAACGTGTTGAAAAATTACATCAAGCGTTACAATTAAAAGATATACAAATCGACCAGTCTATAATCTCGATTATTTGCCCTGTTTATCAACCAGAAGTAGGTTTTTTTAAGACCGCTGTAGAATCTGTCTTGAAACAAACATATCAACATTGGGAATTAATATTAATAGATGATGGTGGGAAATCTGCGGTTATTCAAAAAGAGATAAAACGATTTGTCCAGCAAGATAGCAGGATTAAATCTGTTACATTTAAAGAAAACAAAGGAATTTCAGCGGCAACGAATGCCGGAATTAAGAAAGCCATTGGGCAATGGATTGCTTTTTTTGATCATGATGACGTGTTGGTCCCTCAGGCGTTGGAAATTATGTTACTGTCGGCGCAGTTATACCAAGCACAAATGGTCTATTCTGATGAAGATAAGATCGATAATCATGGTGCTTATATAGATCCGCATTTTAAACCTGATTTTAATTATCGATATTTACTAGGGCTTAATTATATATGCCATTTTGTAATGGTGAAAACAGATGCTGTTAAACAAATAGGGATGTTACGCTCCAAATATGACGGTGCCCAAGATCACGATTTTTTATTACGGTTAACAGAAGTCATTCCTCACGATTCTATTTTTCATGTTCCAGAGGTTTTGTATCACTGGCGAAAAACTGAGGGGTCAACGGCTGAAACCGTGGAAAATAAAGATTATGCAGTCAATGCTGGTATAAGTTGTGTCCAAGATCATTTAAAACGTATTAAAAAACCTGCGATAATATCTTCGATCAACGGATTTACGGCTTACCACGTTGCATGGAAAAAACAACCTTCTGATCTTGTTACTATTATCATTCCGTTTAAAGATCAAGTTCAGACAACCAAAGAATGTGTTGATCGGTTATTGGAATATACCAACTATCAAAATTATCGTATTATTTTGGTTGATAATGGCTCGATAGAATCAGAAACTTTGTCATTCTTGGACGAATATGCGCATCATCATTTAATTGAAGTCTTACCTATTCACGAGGAATTTAATTTTTCAAGGTTAAATAACATCGCAACACAGCAGTATGCCAGTGACTATTATTTATTTTTAAATAACGATGTGTTTGTAGAGGATCCAAATTGGTTATCAATTTTGGTCAATGAAGCCGCATTATCTGATGATGTGGGGATTGTGGGTGCCAAATTATTATATCCTGATGGGCGCGTGCAACACGGTGGCGTGGTTGTTGGCCCTGAGGTTATAGGCGATCATATGAATAGAGGTCTAGAACGAGATGAATTTGGATATGCCTGTCGTTCGGTCCTAACTCAAGAGTTAACAGCAGTTACAGCAGCGATGATGTTGGTAAAGGCTGATCTTTTTCATAAACTGGGCGGGTTTAACGAAAATCACTTAAAGGTCGCATTCAACGATGTTGATTTGTGTTTGCGCGTTAAGATGGCAGGTTATAAAGTCGTTTTTAGTGCGGATTGTATGGCCATACATCATGAAAGCCTTTCTCGTGGCAGTGACGATAGACCAGAGCATGAAGAACGCTTCTCATACGAAAAAGAATATATGAATAACAGTTGGGGGCAAAAGGCGATCTATGCTTGCGATCCTGCTTACTCCCCTAATTTTGTTGTAAGACCTCCGCTTTTTTATGAATTAAGTAATCCTGAAAAAGCAGAGGGAGCAGAGCATTAATCTTATCGTTCGATAAGGTTAAAATCAGCAATCATACTGGCTGCTTGATCAATTTGAGAAAGCAGCTTTAAGCGGTTTAAACGAATATCTGGGTTACTATCATTAATTGTAACTTTGTCAAAAAAGACGTCCAGTGTATTTCTTAATGTTGAAATGCTGTTCATGGCCTCTTCAAACAGTTCTTGCTTCACAGCTTTATCAATATCGGAAATAGCACTTCCTAAAGCTGTATCCAGATCTTTTTCTTCGTTTTGAACGAATAATTTATGATCAGGTTTTCCTTGATGAGGGCCGTCTTTTTTATCTTCAATACGTAAAATGTTACTGGCACGTTTGACCGCAGCTAGCAGATCCTTACCATCACTGGTTTCAAGGAATTTAGTGATGGCTTCGACTTTTTTCAAAAGCTCTACCAAATCTGTAAATTGCTTGGTTGGTGCAACAGCTGAAAGAATATCATAACGAGAGCCTTCGCTACGCAATTGCACATAAAGGCGTTCATAGATAAACTCAACCAATCCATTCATATCAGACGAGGCTTGCAGAGGTGAAGGCAACCCAGCAATTGCAAATTTGAATAAAGCTTTGATATCTAATCGAATTGAGTTTTCACGAATAATTCGAATAATACCCAGTGCTGCCCGACGTAAGGCATAAGGATCACCAGAGCCACTGGGCTTTTCACCAATGGCAAAAAATGCAGTTAACAGATCTATTTTATCAGCTAAGGCAGTAATCACAGATAAAATCTGTGATGGAACCGTATCGCTGGGGCCGCAGGGTTTATAATGTTCTGTAATTGCTAATGCAACTTCGGGGGCCTCTTGATCATGTTTTGCGTAATAGCCACCCATGATGCCCTGAACCTCTGGAAATTCACCAACCATTCCTGTGGTAAGATCAGCTTTACATAAGAGTGCAGCACGTTTTGCTAATTGTTCATCAGCGTTAAGTTGTTGGGCTAAATATCCAGCCAATCTTTCTAGACGTTGCACTCTTTCGTATTGATTGCCTAATTTTGCGTGAAAGATCACGTTTTTAAGATTGAGATTTCTATTTTCAAGTGATGTTTTGCGATCTTGGTCCCAAAAATAACGTGCATCTGCAAATCGGGCACGTAGCACACGCTCATTGCCTGCAATAATCAAGGCACCATTATCATCGGGAATAATATTAGCAACAAAAGCAAAAAAATTAGCGGGGGTGCCATCTTGGTTTTTTAATGCAAAATAGCGTTGGTTAACCCGCATGGAAACCTGCATGACCTCTTGTGGCAGATCCATAAAGATGGGATCGATTTTACCTAATAACGCTACGGGCCATTCTACTAATCCTGTAACTTCATTTAATAATCCCTCATCAGGAACTAATTGTAGATTTTTTTGATGAGCTAGGGCAGTAAGATCAGTTTGGATCTTTTCGCGGCGTTGATCAGCATCGGCAATAACAAAATGAGTATATAGTGTTTCTTGCCATTGTTTTGCATTGTCGATGTTAAATACTTGTGGGGCTAAGAAGCGGTGACCTTCACTTTGACCGCCGGAAACCAAGCCATGCCCGTCGTCATCAATAGTGGCAAGATTAAACGGAATAACCTGACCTTCCAGCAAACAGGTAATGCGATGTAAGGGACGTACCCAAGTAAACTGGCTGCCATTTCCCCAGCGTTGAGATTTAGGCCATGGAAATTTCCATAAAATTTGGGGTAAATTTTGAGCAATAAAATCTGCTGCAGAAACAGCAGCAACATGTTTGTTTAAAATCCAGAAACCATTTTCCTCTATCAAATCTGAATGTTGTGCTTGGTGTTTACGTAAAAACCCTTCTAATGCTTTTTCAGGAGCGGTAGTACGAGGTCCACGTTCTTGTATAGATTTTGCAGGAATACTGGCTTGAATATCGCAACGAATGGCAATACGACGTGGCGTGCTGAAGGTTTTTGCATTTTCAGGGGAAAGATCGCTGAGCATATCCCATAAAAGACGTTGCAAATTTTCTGTGGCTTGCTTTTGCATCCGCGCTGGAATTTCCTCAGAAAAGAGCTCAATAAATAATTCTGACATTTTATTTCTCTCCTGCCAGCCAGGTTTCACAACATTGTTTGGCCAAGTTACGAATACGTCCGATGTAGGATGCTCTTTCATTGACACTAATAACACCACGTGCATCTAATAAATTGAATAAATGACTGGCTTTTAAACAATGATCATAAGCAGGTTGAGCTAATTTTTGTTCTGCAAGTGCCTTTGACTCTTTTTCTGCATCTTTGAAATGGCTAAACAATATGTCTGTGTCTGCATGTTCAAAGTTATATCGCGAGTAATCTTGTTCAGCGCGCAAGAAGACCTCACCATAGGTTAGTCCATGATCGTTAAAAGCAAGATCATAGACATTTTCAATTCCTTGGATATACATGGCCAGACGTTCCAATCCATAAGTCAGTTCGGTGGATGGAACTGTGGTGGTAATACCACCAACTTGTTGGAAATAAGTAAATTGGGTAACTTCCATACCATCACACCAGACCTCCCATCCTAGGCCCCAAGCACCAATGGTTGGATTTTCCCAGTCATCTTCGACAAAGCGAATATCATGTTTTTTGGGATCAATACCAATGGCTTTATAACTCTCCAGTAACAAATCTTGACTGTCTTTTGGGGACGGTTTTAATAAAACTTGATATTGATAATAATGTTGTAAGCGATTTGGATTTTCCCCATAACGACCATCTGTTGGTCTGCGACATGGTTGTACGTACGCTGCTTTCCAAGGGGTATCCCCCAATGCGCGTAAGGTCGTATGAGGGGACAAGGTCCCCGCACCAATTTCAAGATCATAAGGTTGTAAAATGGCACATCCTTTGGAATCCCAAAATTCGTGCAGTTTTAAGATAAGCCCCTGAAAGGATAAAGGCCGTTGGGATGAATGAGAAATCGTATTCGAAGGCATGAAAACTATAATTCCAAGAAAACGAAAAGAAACAATGATCCAGATGATATTATCCATGATAAATGTTTCTTAAGTGTAAATAAATAAATTCAATAATATTATATAGGAAATAACACAAGAAAAGTGAAAAAAAACTTGTTAATTTTGCTATAAAAACCACATACTATTTAAAGATATCAATCTTACCGATGAGGTTATGTATAAATGAATAACGAAGAACGCGAGCTTATAAACAAGTTTTTCGAGAGGGTAGGGGGTAAATCTTCCGCCCAACCAGGTTCCGTTCCTGCAACGAATCAATTGCCGCCTTTGGATCCAGAGGCTGATCAGTTAATTACGGATAATTTTCGTAAATACCCAGAGGCAGGATATCGGGTTACCCAAATGGCTGTTGTCCAAGAGGCAGCATTGGTCGAAGCACAAAATCGTATTCGTCAATTAGAATGGCAATTACAACAAACGTCCCAACAGTTACAACAGGCCCAACAACAACAGCAATCCCAGCAACAACGTCCTGCAGGTGGGGGATTTTTGGGCGGTTTATTTGGTGGAAATAATCGCCAGCAATCTCAGGGCCCACAACAAAATCAGATGCCGCCTCCAGGATGGGGTGCACCTAATCAACAACAATATCAGGGACAACCAGGGCGTCCATATCCAGGACAGCAAGGTCCGTACGGAGGACAACAAGGATATGCGGGGCCACCCCCTAATTATCCCCCTGGATATCAACAAGGCATGTTTAACCGAGGTGGCAGCGGATTTTTAGGCAGTGCTTTGACAACTGCTGCGGGTGTTGCTGGTGGGATGTTTGCCTATAACGCAATTAGTGGTCTTTTCAGTGGTGGGCACGGTGGTGCTGCAGCTGGTGGAATGGACCCAAGTGCAGGTATTGGCGCAGCTGACCCATTTTCAGGTGCAGCCGATCCCTTTGCAGGGGCAGGGACAAGTGTTGATCCTGGTTTTGATGCAGGGGCAGGCGGCATTGCCGATGAATCTGGCTGGGGTGGTGCTGGCACAGACGCAGGCTGGGATAATTCTGGGGCCGATGCTGGTTGGGGTGACAATGCCGATACTGCTGATACTGGCAGCGACTGGGGTGGTGGCGATGATAGCGGTTGGGGAGATGATAGTTTCTAGCATCTTCTTGACTGACAGAATATTGCCAAATATTAGATAATTACCTATTAATTCGGTAATATCTTACAGTAACGTTAAGGTATTTCTAATTGAATTGAAACAGGGCAATGATCAGACAGTGTTTTTGGTGTCTCATTGCCTTGTTCTTTATACACCATCACCCGCAAAGAGTTGGGAACCAACCAATGACTGGCTTGGGGATCTAAAATAAACCCATCAATAAAATAATTTCCATCCCCACAGGGTGTTGCCATACCTGCCGTAGGAATAGTCAAATGCGTATCAGGTGAAGTAGAGGTAAGTGTATCAAAAAAAGGATCGTGTGCAGAGAGAACGCGATTAAAATCCCCTATAATAATAAAGGCTTGATGTTCATTTAGACGATCGCTAATCCATTTTTTTAAAATTGGATGCTGCTGTTTTAATATAAGGCATGCTGTTTTTTTACTGTTCAGTAGCTGATCACGGCATCCTGATTTTAAGTGAACCACAAGGATCCTGAAGCTGTGATTATTTTTATAAATTGTAATATCCAACCCACTGCGTAGGGGATGGGGTGGAGATATGTGACCTAATTCCGTCAAATCAGAATTACGCTGAATACGATCGAAGAAATTATTACGCACGGCCAAAGCAGTATGTTGAGCAATGGTATCGCCTGTGATAAAAAAAACATACTGATTATTAGGAAATATGGACTGTAACGTTTGAAGGGAACCAATCTCTTGTAAGGCGATAATATCAGCATTCAGTTTTTGAGTATAGAATGCCAGCTTTTTAAAATCTTGTGCATTTCTTAATGCTAAACCACTGGGGACTTTGAAATTTTGTTTATCTTGCAAAGAAAGAAGCCACTCGATATTCCAAGTGGCTATTTTAAAAGGTTGAGCATAGACAGGTAATGTCAGAAAATAGAATAAGATTAAAGTTATTTGAAGAAAAATCTTATTCATAAAAGCATATTACTGATTAAGTATTATTTTAATTGCTGCTCTAAAATAGAAATTGCTTCTGTAACAGTCATATCGTGACGGGTTTCTTCGTTTAGGATATAAACTTTTCCATTAGGGATATCGTAATACCAACCTTGTAAGGCTAATTCATTACGTGCCAATGCTGCAGCAACAGATGGATGTGTCCGTAAATGGTTTAATTGTAATAGAACGTTATGCTCGGTTAATGCCTGAATGCTTTCAGGGCCGACATCTGTTGCCGTTAAGGCATCGGTTACGGCATGGGCAGTTTCTGCAAACTGTAACCAGTTACGAACGGCTGGCATTGAGGCTGTTTTTTCTGGATGAATCAAAGCATCCATTGCCCCACAATCAGAGTGGCCACAAATAATGATTGTGGATACTTTCAACGCACAAACCGCATACTCAACGGCAGAGGTAACACCCCCCATTGCGTTTCCATAAGCAGGAATAATATTCCCAATATTACGTAAAACAAATAAGTTCCCTGGCGGTTGATCTGTTAATAATTCAGGATCAATACGACTATCTGCACAGGTAATGAATAGGGTTTTAGGGGATTGACCATTTGCCAGCTGACCAAATAATTCTCTTCGTTCAGGAAAACTTTCCTCTTTAAATCTTTTTACACCATGTAAAATATCAAGCAATGTTTGCTTAGGTTTAGTATCTGGCATATGAATTCTTTCTGTTGTTGTTTAACCAAGAAGCTGTATATCAGCAAGAAGATAAAAACAGTGTAAGGATAATCATTTTTATGACAATGACATATTTATGAATTTTTTGTTACATAAAGAAATAGCAGGTCATAAGACCTGCTATGGCAATACTATTAAATTAAAGTTTCAAGATGCTTCTTTATAGCATCGAAGGCCAGTTGATATTGTTGAACATCAGGCCCCCCCGCTTGTGCCATATCGGGTCTGCCTCCGCCCCCTTTACCGCCAACTGCAGTACTTGCAATTTTAACAAGATCAACGGCACTTAGTGTTTTGGATAATTCAGGGGTTACTGCAACAACAAATGAAGCTTTTTCACCAAATGAAGAAAAAACAACAGCGATCCCATGTTCTAATTTTTTCACCAATCCTTCGGCTAATGATTTTAGCTCCTTAGGGGAAACATCACCGATATTGCGCATGATATATTGAATATTGCCTATTTTTTCGACATCACTTTGTTCGCTACCGCCAATGGCAATTTGATGTTGTAATTTTGATATTTGTTGTTTTAAAGTTTTTCTTTCCTCTAACAATTGTTGTAATCGTTCAATTAATTGAGGTTGAGATGTATTTAAAATATTGGCAATTTCGTTTAAGTTACGTTCCGCTTGTTTAAAATATGTTTCTGCTGCTATTCCAGCTACAGCCTCAATGCGGCGGATTCCTGCTGCAACTCCACTTTCAGAGATAATATGGAATAATCCGATGTCTCCTGTACGGCTGACATGCGTTCCGCCACAAAGCTCGATTGACCATGCTTTTTGTCTGTCCTGATCGCTGCCCATTGAAACAACGCGAACTTCTTCACCATATTTTTCACCAAACAAGGCCATAGCCCCCATTTCAATCGCTTCATCAGGGGTCATAATGCGTGTAATAACAGGAACATTTTTGCGGATTTCGGCATTAACGGCGGCTTCTACGGCGGTTAACTCTTCTGCAGTTATTGGTTTGGAGTGGCTGATATCAAAGCGTAAGCGATCAGTTGAGTTTAAGCTGCCTTTTTGGGTAACATGTTCCCCCAATTGGTTTCTGAGAGCTTGGTGCAATAAATGGGTTGCAGAGTGATGTGCTTTGATTGCTTGTCGAGCTTCATGATCAATTGAGGCGGTAACGGATTCACCAACTTGCAAAGAACCTTTGGTAATCTTACCATAATGGATAATTAAATCCCCCAGTTTCTTTTGCGTATTTGTAATACTAATTTGTCCATTTTTACCAGTGATATAACCCGTATCGCCAGCTTGACCACCACTTTCACCGTAAAAAGGAGTTTGGTTTAAAAGTATTGCGACCTCAGCGCCTTCATCGGCAGATTGTACTGTTTGATTACCGACAATGATGGCTTGGATCTCTGCGTCAGCATTTTCATTTTTATAACCAAGAAATTCAGTGGCACCTAATTGATCTTTAAATTCGAACCACACGGTTTCTGTTGCATTGTCGCCTGATCCAACCCAAGCTGCTCTGGCTCTGGCTCGTTGTTCATTCATGGCGTTATCAAAGCCTTCTTGATCAACCGAGAAGCCCTTTTCACGTAGGGCATCAGCAGTTAAATCTAAAGGAAATCCATAAGTATCATATAATTTAAATGCTATATCACCAGGTAATTTTCCATTGCTAGATAGTTTTTTAGTTTCTTCTGTTAAAAGAGAAAGACCTCTGTCTAACATTGTTTTAAAGCGTTCTTCTTCGCCCTTTAGGGTCTCTGTAATTAATGCTTCAGCTTGATGTAATTCTGGATAGGCAGTACCCATTTCAGTGATTAGTGCAGGAAGTAATTTATAAAAAACTGGTTCTTGAGTTCCAATTATATGTAGATGCCGCATTGCACGGCGCATAATCCTGCGCAACACGTAGCCACGTCCATCTTTGGAAGGAAGAATACCATCGGCAATTAAAAAGGCAGCTGAACGCAGATGATCCGCAACGACACGATGACTGACCTTATATGGTCCAAAAGGGTCTGTTTTTGTAACTTCGGCAGAGGCGCGAATAAGGGCTTGAAAAGTATCGATATCAAAATTATCGCGTTTACCCTGCATAATTGCTGCAAAGCGTTCTAATCCCATTCCTGTGTCAATAGAAGGGCGGGGAAGTGGGGATCGGGTACCTGGTGGGTTTTCAAAATACTGCATGAAAACTAGATTCCAGATTTCTACAAAACGGTCACCATCCTCGTCTGGGGAGCCTGGTGGGCCGCCAAATACATCTTCCCCATGGTCATAAAATATTTCAGAACATGGTCCACATGGGCCCGTATCCCCCATACGCCAAAAATTATCAGAGGTATTAATACGAATAATACGATCATCAGAAAATCCAGCAATTTTTTTCCATAAAGCTGCTGCTTCTTCATCTTCTGCATATACAGTTACTAAAAGTTTTTCCTTGGCTAGGCCAAACTCTTTTGTAATTAAATTCCAAGCAAGATCAATAGCCCCTTCTTTAAAGTAGTCACCAAAAGAAAAGTTTCCGAGCATTTCAAAAAAAGTATGATGACGTGCAGTATATCCTACATTATCAAGATCGTTATGCTTACCACCCGCACGAACAACCTTTTGAGCGGTTGTGGCACGTGAATAGGGGCGTTGTTCCTGCCCAGTAAACACGTTTTTAAATTGAACCATTCCTGCATTCGTAAAAAGTAGTGTAGGGTCATTTTGAGGGACTAGGGAAGATGAAGGCACGATTTGATGATTATTTTTTGAGAAATAATCAAGAAAGGTTGAACGTATTTTGTTTGTACTGGGCATGATAAAGCAGACGATCCTAATCAGAATTAAAACATAATGTTTTTAAAACATTCTTGGATAAAAAAATAGAGTAATAAATCTTTATAAGCTATTTCACTATTTTTCTGATAATTTTCAAGTCAAGGACTTCAAACTTCTATCGTGAAAGTTAAGAATTTATGTCGGCTGTTATTAAAAATACACTATCTTTATTAGATCAGGGATTAATTGGGCGTTTTCGTGCCGATTGTGGTCAGGATTGGCAGCAATTTACACAACATCGATTTGTGAAAGAATTGGCCTTGGGGACTCTGAATCAGGAAGAATTTAAGAAGTTTTTAGTTCAGGATTATTTGTATTTACTTGATTATTGTCGTGTAGAGGCTTTGGCTGTTTACAAGAGCGATCAATTTCAAGATATGCAATATTTTTCATCTTTACTTCATGGATTGGTTAATATCGAATTGCCACTACATATAAAATATTGTCAAGAATGGGGAATGTCTGAAAAAGAGGTAAATTCCAGCCCTAAAACTTTAGAATTACTAGCATATACTCAATATCTTTTAAGCAAGGCGATGCAAGGGGATTTACTAGATTTAATCGTCTTATTGATGCCGTGTCTGGTTGGGTATGGAGAGATTGGACTAAAAATGTTAATAGATCCTAATACCAATCAAATGAATAACCCATATCAATCTTGGATTGATCTTTATGCAGGGAATGAATATTTAGAGCTTATTCACACAAGCTTAACCGTTCTCGAGCGTTTGGCTCGACAAAGAGGGGGCGAGGAACGGTATTCAATGTTATTGGAACAATTCAGAACGGCGGTGAAATTGGAAACGGCCTTTTGGAATGTAGGACGTTCGCAATATTTATAAAATTGCTAATCATTCTTAGAAAATAGATCCGTATAGACTAGCTTGCGTGATAGATTAAAATTGGCAAGCATTCCCATGATTGCCCCTGCAATTAATGCAATATAGATATGTTGACGGCAAGTATTGCTAAGAAAAAATAATAAAAAAACAGTACCGCGGTTTAAACAAAAGCCCATACTATTCGTTGCTATAAAACGTAGCCACTGTGAAAGCAAAGAATGGTCGGCTTTTACAGTATGAAAAGTCCATAAACGATTAACAATCCAATTGGAACTTGCAGCAATAAAATATCCCGCTATGGTTGCAAATGTTAATCCAATATAGGGGCGTAGCATATATACCGTTAACGTATCAATTAACAGTCCAGAAGACCCTACCATACCAAATTTGATAAACTGTACAAGTAAAGCACGATGCTTAAAGAATGTTTGTCGAAGTAATATTTTGGGATTAATCATATAAATACGTTTATCAATAAAAAAAGGAGATACCGTGAGATATCTCCTTTTTAAAAAATTTTCTTAAATTAGAAAAACTTATTTAAGAATAATTTCTACGCGACGGTTTTGTGGTTCACGTACATTTGGTCCTGTTGGAACCAATGGATGAGATTCACCATATCCTTGAACGCTGATTGCACTAGCTGGGACACCATCACGAATCAACTCAGCTTTAACGCTGTTTGCACGTCTAACAGAAAGACCCATGTTATAACGGGCACCTGCTGCACCACCGCGTGCAGAAGAGGTATCTGTGTAACCGTTAACTTCGATACGTGTTGTTTGAACGCGAGTAGAAGCTTGAGCTGCTTCACGAACGATTTCACGAGCGCGTGGTGTCAAAGAAGATTTATCGAAGTCAAAGAATACCAAGTAAGTGCGAGCAACTTGTTGTTGTGTTGGTACAACTGTAGGAGGTGCTACTGGAGGAGCTGGAGGTGCTGTGTCAAATGCATAACGCAGACCTAAGATAAATTGGTGGTTGAAACGATGATCAACTTTAGCGTTACCTTTATATACGCCGCTACCAACCCAAGCTGTTGATTTATAAGCTTCTTGATCCAATTGACCCATCATGCGATATTCTGTTGTAACAGCAAGACCTGGAACACCTGGAATGTCGTAAGCAGCACCGACGATACCTTGGTAAGCAAAGCCACCATTTGTTCCGCCAACACGGTTTACGCTACCATTACGATAGTTTGTTTGTAATGGTCCCATATCTTGCCAAAGGTAACCAGCACCAACACCAACGAATGGTGTAATGGGAACATCGATACCAAATTGACGTAAATCAATGTCGTAAAGTACGTTTACTAATCCACCATAACCTTGGTCATGACCTTTGGTTTTATATGCAGGTGCTTCGGTACCTTTACGGCCGTTAATGTTAGAATAGTTGTAAACACCTTCAACTTCTACGCGAAGGCCGTTACCAAAACCCCAACCAGCTGATCCAAAGGTTGTGAATCCTGTACCATGACGGTATTGAGATTTGCTTCCTGCTGCGGTGTTAACACCATTTGCACGTGTGCTAGGTGAAAAAGTTGCGTGTTGGTTTTGAACTAAGTTATAACCACCACCCAAGCTAACATAAGGGCCAGTAATTGTGCTAGCCATCGCTGCAGCGGGAGTGGCCACTGCAAAAGTCGTTGCAAGTAATGCATTACGAAGACGCATCTTGACTTATCCTTTTTATTACGTGTTGAGCGATAGACCGCCAATTAAGGCGGAAGCTCTTCCAAAATGAAACTCTACAACTAGATATATTATAATCTAATCTATTTTTAAGTAAAAACTAAAGACAATTTATGTAACGTCTGTCGTTCCATAATTATATGTATTAAAAATAACACATATTTGTTTTAGCTCGAACATCAAAGATCAAACGCATTGTATTTAAGTTTTGAGTGGATGACAATCGTTGAAATGACTTTAACAATTTAGAATTGTATAGATGTGTTTTCTATACAACAAAACTTTATATCAAATACATCCGTCATCAATAAGTAATTGATACAGATCATTTTCTGTAACCTCTTGAGATGTAAAGGTTTTTCCAATGCCATTAACTAAAATAAATAATATTTTTCCATCCTTAACCTTTTTATCATGTTTTAGATGAGTCAATAAGTTTGATGCAGATAATTTTGTTGGTAATCCTTTAATAGATGTTGGTAAACCAATGGCACTAAAGTGCTGAATCACGCGATGCGTATCAGATTCTGGACACAGTCCCATTTTCGTGCATAGCTTAAAAATTAAACAGCATCCTAAAGCAACAGCTTCACCATGTAGCATCCGACCATCATAACCCAATTCTGCCTCTAGAGTATGGCCTAAACTATGTCCAAGGTTTAATAAATTGCGACCTTTTGAATTTTGTTCGTATTCATCATTTTTAATGATTCTGGCTTTAAAGGCACATGCCTTTTCAATGGCTGTAGTTAGATATTTTTGATCTTTTTGAATAATATACTGACCATATTTTTCACACCATTCAAATAATTCAACATCGTCAATTAACCCTGCCTTAACAATTTCTGCATATCCCGCTTTAAGTTCTCTTATGGGCAAGGTATCTAAGGTGTGAGTATCAGCAATTACAATTTCAGGTTGATAAAATGCACCAATTAGGTTTTTTCCTGTGGGTGTATTAATACCTGTTTTTCCACCTACAGAAGAATCCACTTGTGAAAGTAAGGTTGTCGGGATTTGAATAAAAGGAACACCACGCAAGGTTGTTGCTGCTGCAAATCCGCTGAGATCGCCTGTTACACCACCGCCTAAGGCGATGATTGGGGTCTTGCGTTCAATCCCTCTTTCTAGCAACTGATTGGTGACAATTTCGTAGTTGTGAATAGATTTTGTATTTTCGCCAGGAGGAATCAGTATGGTTTCATATGAAATTTGAGCTAAATTTAAACTGTCTGTTAAGGTATTTAAATGTAAAGCAGCAACATTTTCATCGGCAATGATAAAAACTTTTTTTACGGATAATAAGGACGAAATTAAGGGGCCTGCTTGTTGTAATATATGCGAACCAATATGAACATTATAACTGGTATTTGATAGTTTAATGGGAAGAATATGCATTTGATTGACTTTATCCAGTAAAAATAAAATTTGCGTTAATGTCGTCTCAATCTGATTATGTTGACAGGAAATGATCCAGTCCGCTTTGGCATAAACAGGGTAACGCTTGTCCATAAGGTTCAATAAGATTTCTCGTTTATCGCCTGAATTTAAAAGTGGACGATGGGTATGATGCGATATCCGATCTAAAATTGTATCAACATCACAATGTAACCAGATTGTTGTTGCTTTTTCTTTTAATAGATTTCTGGTTTGCTCGTGCATAAAGGCGCCACCACCCGTGGCTAGAATTGCGGGGGATTGCCCTACTAATCGTCGCATAACCTGATGTTCTAGGCGTCGAAATTCATTTTCACCATATTGTTCAAATATATCTGCAATAGTACAGCCTGCTGTTTTTTCAATCTCGTAATCCGAATCGATAAAAGGAACAGAAAGGTAATGCGCCAACTTTTTACCAATCGTTGTTTTGCCAGCACCCATTAAACCAATCAAAACAATAGGGCGGTTAAGGGTTAATTTTGGTAGATTAGACATTGATTATTCCAAGTATAAATATTTTCTATTTAAATATATCTGACTTAAAAAGAATAATGAAATTATAAAATAGCTTGATTTTAACGAAAACATCCTATCACAAATAGGGGGGGTTATGTTATGAAAGATTTTTTAATTGTAACGATTAGACCATAAAAGCAACAGCTTTGATTTTCTAGGGAAAGATGATGCGTCGATTATTTTTAATTATTGTTAGTTTGATTATCATATTGTTTGTTATTTTTATTGTCGTTTTTGGCTTGAAAAGCCCTGAAATGCCGATCCAAGAAGTGCATAAAGTTATCCCTATTTCCAAATTTCAAAAGCAAGCAACGACGCCGGCTTTGCCAACTGTTCCAGCAATGAATGTTCCAGCAAGTTCTGTCCCTGGCAATGTAAATGCTCAACAGGCCCCACAACAGGTTCTCCCATCATCTTTGCCCCAACCTGGTAATGTGCCAGGTAATGCCATAGGGACGGCGCCCAATAATCAACCACTACCACCTGTTGGTAATCCAGCGCCTCAAACGCAGCCTGTTGCCCCACCTGTTGTCGTTCCGCAATCTGGTTCTACACAACAACAAGGGGCTAATCTTCAACAATTACCTCAACCTCAGCAGCCCGCCCCTGTTATTATCCCCCAACCTGGTACCACACAGCAACAGCCAAATAACCCCACACAGCAAACACAATTACCACAACCAGGTCCAGTACCTGGAAATGCAACGGGTAATCCTGCAGGTAGGTAAAGAAGTAATTAATTAAGTTATGGACCTAGCGCAAATTGATTCCTTTTTGGAAATGTTGGTGGCTGAACGTGGAGCAACGAAAAACACGGTAAAAGCATATCAAGCAGATTTGGAAGATTTCCTAGTATATATACAAAATAAAAAAGGAAGCCTTGCTTCTGCTTCTCAAGCAGCCATTCAAAATTATTTTGAATGGTTGGGACAAGAAGGAAAAACTGCCCGCACGGCTGCTAGACGATTATCTTGCTTGCGGCAATTTTATTTATTTTTGGTCAAAGAGGGTGTACGTGGTGATGATCCAACTCATTTGCTACAAAACCCTCATCTACCACAAACTCTTCCTAAATATTTAACCGAATCTGAAGTTGACCTTTTACTAAATGCTTGCGATATATTGGATGATGACCGACGTGCATTGGTTGCAAGGGCGGCTTTAGAAATTTTATATAGTTCCGGTTTACGAATTTCCGAACTTTTAAAGATTCGCAAAGATAGCGTTCAGCCAGATACCAAAATTTTACGAATTTATGGTAAAGGGGGAAGGGAGCGTTTAATTCCAATATCGGATTCGGCTGTTAAATCAGCGATAACGTTGAAGCAATATGATCACCATTTGAAAAGTATTTTTTTATTTCCTGGGCGAAACCCTGACCAACATTTAACGAGGCAGGGTTTTGATAAAATACTGTATCAGGTCGCTTTACAGGCTGATTTGGATCCAAAAAGAATTTCACCACATGTTTTACGACATTCTTTTGCCAGTCACATGTTGGCACGCGGTGCAGATTTACGCTCTTTACAAATGATGCTTGGTCATGCTGATATCTCTACAACACAGATTTATACCCATGTTCAAACTGAACAACTGCACGAAATTGTACGAACACATCATCCCCTAGCGCACGAAAGAGAAAAGAAATGATGATAGAATTATTACACTAATATAAAAAAAATCGTTTTTGATTTTTTGAAGCTGTTGATTTTTACTTACTTGTGATATGCCCAATTATTATGCGTCAATTTTTAGATTTTGAAAAAACAGTTGCTGAACTTGAAACCAAAATATTCGAGTTACAGCACGTTGAGAACTCCTCAGATGTTAATATTTCAGAAGAGTTACAACAACTTACCGACAAAGCTGAGAAGCAACTGCGTACTTTATATGCCAAGCTTACCCCTTGGCAAAAAGTTCAGGTGGCTCGACATGCACAACGTCCCCATACATTAGATTATATCAATGCTTTTATAGAAGATTTCGTGCCATTGGCTGGGGATCGCCTGTTTGCTGAAGACCATGCGATTATTGGTGGCATAGGACGTTTTCGTGGGCAAACAATAGTCGTCATTGGAATTGAACGAGGGGCTGATCTTGATACCCGTTTAAAACACAATTTTGGTATGGCTCGCCCCGAAGGATATCGCAAAGCACAGCGTTTAATGCGTATGGCAAGCCAGTTTGATGTTCCTATCGTTACTTTTGTTGATACTCCTGGCGCGTGGCCTGGGATTGATGCAGAAGAACGTGGACAAGCCGAAGCCATTGCGAAGTCTATTGAAACCTGCCTACGCGCAACAGTGCCCATTATCTCGGTCATCATTGGTGAAGGGGGATCTGGCGGGGCAATTGCGCTAGCAACAGCAGATAAAATTTTAATGTTAGAGCATTCTATTTATTCTGTTATTTCACCAGAAGCATGTTCTTCGATTTTATGGCGTGATGCATCACAAGCCGCTCAAGCTGCTGGTGCTTTATGTCTAACCGCACAAGATCTATTACGTTTAAAACTAGTGGATCAAGTCATAGATGAACCCTTGGGTGGGGCGCAACGTGATGCGAGTGCAGCAATTACCTCTGTAGAGCAAGCAATTGCAGAAGCTTTATCCGAACTTGAGAATATTCCACAACAAGCCCTGCAAGCTAAGAGAAGAGAAAAGTTCTTAGCTATGGGGCGTGAAGAGTTAACATAGATTTATTTTTGGGGTTCACCTTCATGAGGTTGATACCCCATATTTACCAATAAATTATAAATATCTTGTGCAGCATTTTCGACAGCTTGTTGATCTTGCCCCTTTACGACTAATGCGACGCCATTTTGTTTGCTCTCATTATAAAAGGGATAAGATCCAATATCAGTTTGTGGAAATTTCTTTTGAATAGCTTCAAGATCTTTCGCAACTTTTCCTTCAGAAGCTTGGTATGCGTACCAACTTTTTGAAAGAATTGGTTTTCCATGGCGCAATGTGGGGATAATGTTGTCCAACATTGCTTGCATAATTTGTGGCACGCCTGCCATAACGTAAACATTACCGATAACATAGCCTGGTGCGATGGAAACTGGATTAGCAATAGGTTTCGCCCCTCGTGGCAGATAAGCCATACGTTGGCGGGCCTCATTGAAATTTTCGGCACCAATATAATGCTCTAGAAGCTTAAATGATTCCGGATGAATTTCATTAGGTACTCCAAAGGCTTCTGCGACACAGTCAGACGTGATGTCATCGTGGGTTGGTCCAATACCGCCAGTGGTAAAAACATAATCTACGGCGGCTCTGAGTTTATTTACTGTATTTATAATGACGTGGCGATCATCAGGAATAATGCGTGCCTCTTTTAATTTAATACCCGCTATGGCTAATTTTTGTGCAATATGATTAATATTAATGTCTTGGGTACGGCCTGAAAGAATTTCATTGCCAATGACGATAATAGCTGCTGTGGGACTCATAGACTGGTTCCTATAATACAATATTTTTCGATATATCTTCAGATAAACATCTTATTATAAGCGAAGGATACGTAATGATACATACAAAAATGATGAAACCAGAGTGTTTGTGGGATCTAAAAGCTTCGTTAGGAGAAGGGGTGGTTTGGATTGAATCTGAACAAAGTGTGTATTTTGTCAGTATATTCGACAAGAAGATATATCGATATCATCCAGAAAGCCAAGAAAAACAAATATGGGATACCCACAAACAGCCAACTTTTGTTCTCCCCACCACATCTACGTACTTATTGTGTGGAATGGAGGATGGTTTATATTGGTTCAATCCTGTACACGGACAATTGATCCGATGGTTAGAAATGGATGAAGGAATTACCAATAATCGTCTTAATGACGGATATATTGATTCCTTGGGGCGCCTGTGGTTTGGAACGATGGATAGAAACGAGCAAGATCCAAAGGGTTCGTTATATTTGTTAGAGTGGGATTCAACGGGAACGCCAGTATTGTCTAAAAAGGACTCAAATTATGTGGTTACAAATGGTCCGTTGTTGACGAACAGTCAACGCCTCTATCACAATCATTCTAATGCTCAGCATATTTATTCCTTCACAGTGATTGATACAAATATTTTATCCAATAAGCAGATTTTTGTTCATTTGGATCAAGGATATCCAGATGGTATGGCCTTGGACTGTAAAGAGCGATTATGGGTATGTTTATATAATGGTTGGGGAATAAATGTTTATGACTCACATGGGGAAATGGTTGAAAATATTCCATTCCCTTGCCCTAATGTCACAAAAATTGCTTTTGGTGGTAAAGACTATACCACAGCTTATGTCACGACAGCTCGTAAGGGAATGACATCTGAACAAGGAAAAGAAGCTCCGCTAGCAGGAGGTTTATTTAGTTTCAAGGTGCCAGTTTCAGGACAACCTCAATATAAATTTAAAATTCCTGAAATAGTGAAACTAGAACATCAAATCTTTTAATAACGGAATAAAGGGTTTGTCTGCTTCCATTACAAGGTAATGGTCTAGTTCCTCGCAGTTGACCCATGCAAGTTGTTGATTTTCTTTTGGTTCTGGTACATTTTTCCATTTATGACAGACATACAAAGGCATTAATAGATGAAAGTCAGCATATTCATGTGATGCAAATGTAAAAGGTGCCAGACAACTTTGCGATACATCAATATTGATTTCTTCTTTTAGCTCGCGGATTAATGCGGCCTCTGGCGTTTCATTTGGTTCAACTTTTCCTCCAGGAAATTCCCACATACCAGCCATAGATTTACCCTCAGGACGACGTGCTAATAATAGTTGCCCATCAATATCAATCAAGGCTGCTGCGACAACAAGTAAAATTTTCTTTGGTTTTAAAAGAGTATTATTCATGGGGATCGGAGACTTTCCTGGGCAAATATCTTCTCGTTGTAATAGAAAATAAGATACTGATTGTTCAACAGCACGGGCAAGGAATTTTTCCTTGCCTTGACCAAAGGGTTGATAACCACATTTTTTTAAAACAGCAATAGAAGCCAAGTTATCATCAGCTGCTGTTGCGTGAATATAATTAATATTCAAATTGGCCAAGGCCCAAGAGCTAAGACGTTGCAAGGCACGACTGGCAATTTGTTTCCCCCAGTATTTTTGTCCAAGCCAATAACCAATTTTTCCCAATTGATCTTTGGTGTTCAGACGAATACCAATACATCCTACAATGACAGGTTTTTCAAATGAACGGTCAAAGATCGTGAAATGATAAGAGATACCATCCTTCATTTCTTGGATCATTGTGTTGATCCATTGATCTAACAAAGTTTTAGAATAAGGAAAAGGAACCTGGCTTAACATTCTTACGACGTTCCAATCATTAATCAAACTATGCAGTGAGGAGGCGTCTGTTTGCTCGATCGGTCGTAAGGTATAATGATCAAAGGTTAAGGGGGCAGGTAACTTATGATTATTTGACATTATTGAACCTTAGAACGCTATGTCGTGAAGTATATAAATTGCGTTTATATTTTTTGGGCAGCAATTAAGAACTCAATATTGCCCTCTGGACCTGTAATGGGGCTGGTTTCAACACCAAGAACTTTCCAATTCGGCAATGACTGCCACCATTCTTGAATGGTTGTGCATACTTGTTGATGAATAGTGGGGTCGCGTACAACCCCCTTGGATCCAACATGTTCCCGCCCGGCCTCAAACTGTGGTTTAATTAATGCAACAGCCCATCCTCCCGCCTGACATAAGGCAAGACCCGCTGGTAAAACAGTTTTTAAACTGATAAAACTGGCATCACAAACAACAGCTTGTACAGGGTCGGGAATCTGTTCTGCGGTCAAGTAACGAGCATTACATTTTTCATGCACGATAACTCTGGGATCACTACGTAATTTCCATGCTAATTGCCCGTGACCAACATCAACAGCGTAAACTTTATTAGCGCCATTGGTCAAAAGAACATCTGTAAATCCCCCTGTTGAGGCACCAATATCCAAGCAGGTCAAATTATTTGCAGATAGATTAAAAAAAGAGAGGGCATGATTAAGTTTCATCCCCCCCCGAGAAACCCAAGGATGTTCTTGTTGTTTAATACTAAGTTCGGTATCTTCGCGAACCATATCGCCTGCTTTGTTGATACGTTGCTCTTTATTAAAAACCAATCCAGCCATAATCAGAGCCTGCGCTTTTGCACGGCTTTCGACCATACCCCTGTCCACTAAAAGGACATCTATTCGTTTTTTACTGGCCATTTATCAAAGCTCTTTAAATATAATTGGACTGTTAAGATCAACGCAGTGTACTTTAAAGGTGGAAGATTATAAAAAACTAATTTTTTCGATAGACAACATATTCAGCCAAAGCACGTAAATTATCAGCAGCATCACCAAAGGGTTCTAAATGGCGAATAGCCTTGGCCACCAAGCGATCTGCCTCTTTTTTAGCATCATTAATTCCCAGTAAAGAAACAAAAGTGGACTTGCCAGCAGCTGTATCTTTTCCTGCAGTTTTTCCTAATTCTTCTGCACTGGCGGTGGCATCTAAGACATCATCAGCAATTTGGAATGCCGTACCTAAATCACGACCATAGCTGATAATATGATTATGTAACTCATGAGAGGCTTGTCCTAAAATAGCACCTGCTTCAGCAGAGTAACAAATCAAACGCCCTGTTTTCATAGCGTGTAGGTTCAGCACTTCTGGTAAAGTAAGATGCTTATTTTCCCCTTCCATGTCGATGACTTGACCGCCAACCATGCCAGTTGATCCACTGGCTTCTGCCAAAGCTTTAACCAGTTCGATACGAATTTTGGTACTTTCGTGCGTTTCCTCCATGGCCAAGATTTCGAATGCTTTGGTTTGCAGAGCATCGCCAGCTAAAATAGCAATAGCTTCTCCAAATTGTTTATGAGTTGAAGGTTTGCCACGGCGCAAATCGTCGTCATCCATGGCTGGAAGATCATCATGAATTAACGAGTAAGCATGTAACATTTCAACGGATGCACCGACGTATAATGCTCGGGTGACGGGGACGTTAAACAAGGACGCGACCTCGGTGACTAAATATCCTCTTAATCTTTTACCCCCCCCAAGCACTGCATAACGCATGGCTTCGATTAAATTTGCCTCTCCCCCTTTCATACGAGGAAGCAATTTGTTTAACGTTGCTTCAAGTTCAGCGGCGCGCTGCGTTAAAGAATTGCGAAGAGATTGAGCGTTTGTTGTCTCAGAAGAGGAGGAAGTCATAAGGTGTGACCTTTAAAATTATTCAACAGTTTCAGTATCAAGGCTGGAATCATCTTTCTTAACAATGATTTGTACTCTAGCCTCGGCTTCGTTAAGTTTTTTTTCACAATAGCGACGTAGTTCTGCGCCACGTTCATAAGAAACAATAGCTTCTTCTAATTTTTGTTGGCCTGTTTCTAAATTATGAACAATTTTTTCAAGCTCGCTAAGAGCATCCTCAAACGAAAGAGAGGAGAGATTGTCCGTCATTTTATTTTCCAATATATTTCACCTAAAAAACAATAAATAGTTTATCATTTTCTCTTCAATAAATCAGCATCAAGATTGTTTTCTGTAAGGAAATGGCTATTTTCGTTTGATAACAAAGGATAAGACCGTCCCCTGGTCGGAAAAAGCAATTAAAGAATGTCCCGTTTGACGACAAAATTCTTGAAAATCTTTAATAGTATTTCGATCCGTAGCCAAAATCCTTAGACTGTTGCCTGATTGTAATGATTTTAATGCACGATTAGCTTTTAAAACTGGTAAAGGGCAAAGAAGTTCTTTGACGTCTAAAACTGCCTCAATCATGAAAATTATCCTAAAAAAGACCTTGTTTCCAAGGTCTTCAATACTACACTATGGATAGATTGTATAGAAATAGATAAGAATTCTTTAGGGGGTTTTTCTGCGCGTTGTTCGGGTGTTGTTATTTAACCACATAATCCAACGACATATACCAATTACCCCTAAAATAGCACAGGTAATCAGAATTTGATTGCGTGAAGTACTATTAAACAACATTGCAATAACAACACCAGCCAAAGAGATTACTGTGATCCAAGATAAATATGGGAATAACCACATCTGGAAAATAGGTTTAATATTTTCTTTTTGCATTTTGTTTCGCACATTTATTTGTGATAATCCAATAGCAATATAAACGAACAAAATAATAGAACCAGCACAACTGAGAAGATAAGAAAAAGTATGGCTGGGAGAGATATAAGATGCAATAGAAATGATAATTCCAATTATAGATGCTGTAATAATGGCTCGTTTTGGCACACCATTACTGTTGGTGTGAATTAACCATCTTGGTGCATCATCATATTCAGCCAGTTCAAATAATGTTCGAGATGTTGCATAAATGGAGGAGTTCAAACAAGAGAGGATTGCAACAAGAATAGTAAATTCCATAATGTCAGAAGCATACGGGATCTTGAGTGCCTGTAGTGCCATCAAAAATGGCGAGATACCAGGAATTACTTCATCCCAAGGCACAATAGATAAAATCACAGCGATAGATAATACGTAAAACGCAACAATTCTAAAGATGATCGTTCGCGTTGCATAAGCAACATTTTCAGCTGGTTTATCAGATTCTGCTGCGGCAATAGTCGCAACTTCGGATCCTGTTACCGTAAATAATACGGTTGGGATTATTGTAAAGATCGCAATAAAGCCATTTGGGAAGAAACCATGATGTGACCAAATATTTTCAACATGTCCTTGGGTGAAGCCAAAAAGATGCACAACGGCAATACCCCCAACAACGATAAATGCAGCAATAGCGATAATCTTGATTAAAGCAAACCAGAATTCGAATTCGCCATATCCTCGCACTGAAAAAAGATTGGTTATCATCATGGCAATGACTAAAATAGGTCCTAAAATCATTGTTGCAGCAAAGCTGTATTCTTTGGGAATATGCATGTAATGCTGCAACATTTCGCCACCCGCAATTGATTCAGCAGCGATTGCAGAGATCCAAAACAACCAATATCCCCATCCTAAAACAAAGGTAATATTATGTCCCATTCCCCTGCGAATGTGATTTAAAAAGGATCCGACTTCAGGCTTTTCAATCACCAGTTCGCCCAGCATTCTCATTACAAAGAAAATAATCAGCCCCGTAATAACGTAGGATAGTAAAACAGCTGGTCCAGTTGCGTGAATAGAGGCAGAAGCACCGACAAAGAGACCAGCACCAATAATCCCCCCCATGGAAATCATGACAACATGACGGCGTTCCAAAGTGTGTGCTAGTTCCCCATCACGTAGTGGTGATGATACAATTTTTTCTTTCTGTTTCTTAGTTAGCAACGATAGGTCCTTTATTCTTAAATGGAGTGTTTGTATTTAATATTTGTCAAAAGATGAAATTTATTCAAAAAGAGGCTTAAATCAGACTTTAACAGCAGTCATATGGTAAAGAACACTATATGTACCCATCCTTAGATTGCAAAAGAGGGGTAGGTGCATGTGGTGTACTAAAACTCATATTAGCCATAGTTAAATATTGTTAAGTATTTTTGAAATTTTTTTCAAATAGATATTCTGTGACAAAGCACAGCTAGAAACATTAATTAACAATAATTCCAGAGTTTGTCTAAATACTATACAAAAATTTCTTAATAATAACGGAATTCAAAATTAATCCTTTCATTAAGATATTACAGTTTTAAAAAGCAATTATAAAGGATTTTGCAAATAGGTGCAAATTTGAACAAATTAGAATAAGTAGATAAGAGTATTTTGTATTGATAGAGTTAATAGCAGAAAGAAAAGATACGAATATTTACTAATTTGTATTCAATTTATGGCTAAATAGAACAACGATAATTAAAACTAAAAACTACCGTTAGAATAAACTTAAAGTTTTATATATATTTTAACGATCGCTGTACGAATATTCAGATTGCTTGTAATTTACAAGCAATCTGAATATTTTTTACTTCTTGTTTTCTTCGGAATTACTATCTGATTTTTTAACTGCAATCTTAGGAAGATTTAACGCTAATGAAAGTTCTTTTAATCGTTCTGGGGTCGTTGGGGCGGGCGCACACATCATTAAATCTTCACCTTGTTGATTTAATGGGAATAAAATGACCTCACGAATATTGGGTTCGTCAGTTAAAAGCATAACCATGCGATCGACACCTGGGGCTGCACCACCATGAGGAGGAGCACCATATCGAAATGCGTTTAACATGCCACCAAAACGTTTTTCAACTTCTTCTTCTGGATATCCAGCAATTTCAAAAGCACGGATCATAATATCAGGACGGTGATTTCGAATAGCGCCAGAAGATAATTCAATGCCATTGCAAACAATATCATATTGATATGCGTTGATTTCCAATGGATCTTGATTGTTTAATGCTTCTAGTCCCCCTTGTGGCATAGAAAATGGGTTGTGAGAAAAATCAACCAATCCTGTTTCTTCATTCAGTTCATACATGGGGAAATCAACAATCCAACAGAAACGGAATGCGTTCTTTTCAATTAAATCTAGTTCTGTGGCAATTTTTGTGCGTACTGTACCAGAAAATTTGACCATGTCTAGGCCTTTGCCTGCGACAAAAAAGACTGCATCTCCATTTTGTAGGTTACAAGCTTTCTTAATAGCTGCGCATCGATCTTCATCTAGATTTTTGGCAATAGGACCTTTGGCAGCACCTGTTTCGTCAAATGTAATATAGCCTAAACCACCTGCTTTTTCTTCTCTGGCCCAATTATTGAGTTTGTCAAAGAAGGAACGTGGTTTCCCTCCAGCCCTTGGTGCTGGGATAGCGCGAACCTCGCCACCATCGGCGGTAATTTTGGCAAATAATCCAAAACCAGATCCATCAAACGCGCTGGAAACATTGGTAATTTTTAAGGGGTTACGCAGGTCTGGTTTATCACTGCCGTATTCTTTCATTGCTTGCTTATAAGGAATACGGATAAATGGGGCAGGGCTGATTTCGTGGTTGGGGGCAAATTCTCTAAATACTCCTTCCATCACTGGTTCAATGGTTGCAAAAACGTCCTCTTGCGTTACAAAAGACATTTCAAAGTCTAATTGATAGAATTCACCAGGGGAACGATCAGCGCGTGCGGCTTCGTCACGAAAGCAAGGGGCAATTTGGAAATAACGGTCAAAACCAGCCACCATCGCTAATTGTTTAAATTGTTGAGGCGCTTGGGGTAAAGCATAAAATTTACCAGGATGCAACCGTGCTGGAACCAAGAAATCTCTGGCTCCTTCAGGAGAGGACGCCGTTAAAATTGGAGTTTGGAATTCGGTAAAGCCTTGTTCAATCATTCGACGTCGTAAACTTGCAATAATATTTGCACGCAGCATAATATTGCGATGGATACGATCGCGACGTAAATCGATGTAGCGATAGCTTAAACGCAAGTCTTCTGGATAATTTTCGTTGCCGTTCACTTGAAAGGGCAAGACTGCAGCAGAAGATAAAATTTCAATTTCGCTGGCTTGAATTTCAATTTCACCTGTAGGTAATTTTGGATTAACAGTATCGCCCTCACGCAGTACAACGTTGCCCGTAACGCATAAAACGCTTTCCACTCTAACTTTTTCAATCGTTTCAAGTAGTGAGGAATCCGCTGGGATAACAATTTGTGTGATTCCAAAATGGTCGCGTAAATCGATAAATAGCAAACCACCATGATCTCGTTTACTATGTACCCAACCAGAGAGTTTAACTGTTGATCCAACGTCGCTTGCTTTTAAAGCAGCACAATTATGGGTACGATAGCGATGCATTTATTTATCCTGTAGTTTTAAGTTTATTAATATATTAACGAAATAGGTATAAAGTTTTATAATGATAAAAGGACTTATAATCCTTTTAAAAACATATTTCGATCATAATTTTAGTTATTTAATAAAATTCGTTATGATAGGGGTGTAATAGGAGTGCAAGAAGGTTCCCTGCTTGATTTTAGCAGATGCTCCAGTTTTTCATAATCATGTAAAACATTTGCTAATGTGTATTTATCTAAAACCTCGTAAAAAGATTCAAATGCTTTGGTAACAATATCTTGGATGATACAACTATTTTGTATAAGACAATTGCCACACTTAATCGGCTTTTCAGCTTCTTCTGTATATCGAATAATACTGCCTAGGGTAATCTCGGCAGGGCTTTTATGAAGTTGTAATCCACCCCTACGGCCTCTTACTGTTTCTATAAAGTTCGCTTTACCAAGATCATGTACGATTTTCATCAAATGATTCTGTGAAATATCGTAACATGTTGCTATTTCATGAATAGAGCTCAGTCGGTCATTATGAATGCCAAGATAAATGAGGATTCTAAGGGCATAATCAGTATATCGAGAAAGCTGCATGTCACAATTCTTTATAAAAAAATTTATTAGGAATCAGTATTTTAACCGAAAATTTAAAAAAACTTAACAGTATTTTATCACTGTTAAGTTTTTTTAAATAAAGTGTATTTAATATATCAGTAGATCAACGGCTCCACCATCCTTTACGAGGGGTAGGTGCGGGGGCAGTTTCGTCAATGACGATTGGCTGAATAACAGCAGAATCATCCTCTTTTATTGACTTTGCTTTTTTATCACTAGCAGATTTTGTCTTTGTACTGGTTGTTTTTCGTGTTGTTGTCTTGGCTTTTGTTGTAGCCGTTTTGGTCGTGGTTGATTTTTTACGACCACGAGTTGTGGCTTTTTTTACAGGTTTTGTGTCAAGATCTTCAACAGCAGCAACCGCTACAGATACATTTTCAACCTGATGCGATGGAACATGATCATTGTTTTCGTTGTCGCTATTAACGGTATCTTTAATTTTCGTTGATGCTTTGCTTTTCGTTTTTGTCTGTGTTGACTTTGTTCCTTTACGTGTTCTCTTCACAGGTTTTACTACTTCTTCTTCCGCAACTTCACCTATAATTGAAGATTGATTTTCTATCAAAGCAAGGTGCTCACCTTTAGGCTGTACATCGATATTATCTCCAAGAACAACAGCAGACTGAGAATTATGCGCTGCCCCCGCTTGTGTAGCTGTGATGGAATTGTCTGTTTCATCAGGAGTAATCGCATCAATGGTGATAGGTGTTGCTTCTTCTTGATTATGTTCGCTGGGTTGGTATTTATTACGCTTCCATCTAGGCTGTCTGGGATATCGGTTAGAACGCTTTGGTGTTTCCTCACGCTTGGTTGCAAAATATTCATCTTGGTTAACAACGGGATGAAAACTAATATCTGGTTGTTCATCTTGTTGCTGAACAATTGTTTCCAATATTGAATCTGTTTCAGTTGTTAAAGCTGCATTTTGATAAGGTTGTTCTTCTTTTTGATAACGTGGATTGTTACCATTTCGTGAACGTTTATTTCGACGTCTATTCCGATTATAATGTTCTCTGTCTTCAGGCGAACTTTGTGAGTGAGTAATTTCAACGTTGGACTGGGACTGGATCGGAATTTCACGAATAAACGGACTTTCTTGTAGTAAGAAATCAGTTTTTTCTGCTTCAGCCTCGACTTCAATATCGGACGTTTCGTTGACTTCAAGTTTGCACTGAATTTGTGAGGCCTGAAGTGATGAGTCAATCTCTAGAATAATTTGTATTTTATACTTATTCTCAATATTTAACAACCAATTGCGTTTTTGATTTAAAATATAAAAAGCAATTTCATGCGACGAGGTTTGAACCGTTAAAATCCCAGGTTTGGATTTACGAGCTTCTTCATCGATTTGTCTAAGAATATGCAAACATTCATTTTCCGTAGTACGTATCACACCCGTGCCGTTACAATGATGACAAGGAGTAAAAGCAAATTCAGCAATAGATGGACGTAGGCGTTGTCTGGTCATCTCTAATAAGCCAAAAGAGGAAATGGATCCCACTTGGATTCTTGCACGATCTTTATGTAATGCAGATTTTAAACGCCGTTCGACCATATAGTTATGTTTTTTGTTTTCCATATCAATAAAGTCAATAACGATCAGACCTGCCAGATCTCGTAATCGTAATTGGCGAACGACCTCGTCCGCTGCCTCTTGGTTAGTACGCAATGCGGTTTCTTCTAAATCTCTTTCTTTGATAGAACGACCGGAATTAACGTCAATTGCAACTAAGGCTTCTGTTTGATTGATTACTAGATAGCCACCAGATTTTAGCTGCACGGTTGGTGACAACATTTGATCGATAAGTTTTTCTACTTTGTAATGGGAAAATAAACTTTGCTTTTGATCACGCCACAAATGTAGTTTGCGAATATTTTGAGGCATTAAAGCCCGCATATAATCCCGCGCTATGTTCCAGCCATCTTCCCCATCAATTAGAATTTCACTGATATCGGAAGTGTAAATATCTCTGATTGCACGTTTCAATAAACTTGAATCTTCATAGATTAAAGTTGGTGCAATTGCTTTCATAGTACGATCACGGATTTCATCCCATAAACGTAGTAAATATTCACCATCTTTAAGGGCGTCTGCTTTGGGACATTGTGCCCCTGCGGTGCGGATGATCATGCCCATATGGGCAGGAATATCCAATTCGTCGATAATATCTTTTAGACGACGACGTTCAGAAGAGGAAGTGATTTTACGAGAGATCCCTCCACCACGTAGAGAGTTAGGCATCAATACACAATACCGGCCTGCTAATGAAAGATAAGTTGTTAGAGCCGCACCTTTATTACCTCTTTCTTCTTTAACAACTTGAACGAGTAATATCTGTCTGCGATGGATAACTTCTTGGATTTTATAATTTTTGAGAATATTGGGAATAGGACGTTCTTCTTCGCTATTCAACTCGATAATATCTTTATCATCGTCATCGATAACATCGTCATTATTTGTTTTTTCTGATTTTTGTAGAGCAAGAAGTTCTTTACGATCAGCGATGGGAATTTGATAATAATCAGGATGGATTTCGCTGAATGCCAAGAACCCGTGACGGTTTCCGCCATAATCTACAAATGCGGCTTGCAAGCTTGGTTCAATACGAATGATTTTGGCAAGATAAATATTGCCCTTTAATTGTTTTTTTGCTGCACTTTCTACATCGTATTCTTCGATACAATTGCCATCTAAAATAACGATGCGCGTTTCTTCTTTATAGCTGGCATCGATCAGCATTTTTTTATTCATATTTTATTATTACTCCAATGATTGTCGTCTGCAATCAAATTACATTTTTTTGAATATTATTTGCGGATGGAAACATGTATTTTTATAGTCATTTTTACCGTGTAACCATGAAATATATCAAAAAAGGATAAATTTCGTGAATGATAGTCTTTTATATATCGTAACGTACCGAAATTGTATTTAGCTCTTTACGCATTTCTAAATTTGTTGAATTAAAAATTCTCTATAGAATCTTTTATCTTAAAATCATTAATAATATAGTTTATATGATGCTCAAGTGTAAAAACATATGCACATAAATCTTGATCTCTTAAATAGTAAAAAGCTAACAACAATATTTATTACTTATTAATTTTAAATCACTTCATTTTTCAGAAATTATTTAAAACATTCTTGCATTATCGCAGAATTAATAGGGAACGCAAATGTTTTTTACGCTTTCTTTATTTTGATCAGATATTTTTTTTAAAAGTAAAGATTTTTTTAATTATTTTTTGTATAGTCTTGTGAAATAGAAATAAATATTATGTTAATAAGGGTCAAGAGTATAAAATTAATGGATGAGAATAAGACAGAATTAGAAAATAAACATATAGAAACTATCGATTTTCAATTATCCAGAAGGATGCTTCTTTTTACATCTGCTTCGACAGCCTTATTGTTTTCATCCTCTGTTTTGGCTGCTGAAAAAAAAATCGTTCATTCAAAACACACAACTTCTGTTCGTACATCTTCTAAAAAACACACTAAAGATAAAGCCCCAGCAATTATTGGTCGGGCTAAGAAACCATTACCATTGATTGTGTTAGACCCTGGTCATGGTGGGAAAGATCCAGGCGCGATTGGATATTCGGGAACATATGAAAAACATATTTCGTATGCAACTGCCGTTGAGTTGTCTAGGCAATTGACAAGAACGGGTCGATACAAGGTTAAACTTACTCGTGATTCAGATCGTTTTGTTCCTCTTGACGGTCGTGTTGATTTTGCACAAAAAAATAAAGCTGATTTATTTATTTCAATGCATGCAGATGCATTAAGTAATTCTTCAATTAAGGGAGCAAGCGTTTACACACTTTCAAATACAGCATCTGATGCGCAATCTGCGGCTTTGGCGTCAACAGAAAACCAAGCTGATCGATATGGTGGTCCTAATGTACATGTGACTTCTCCTGCTGTGCAAAAAATTTTAGCAAGTTTAGTTAAACTGGAGACAAAGCGAGAATCCATTACGATGGCGCAAAATATTGTTCGATCTCTTGGACCTAGGGTGGGTTTACTCCCTAATCCACGAAGACACGCAGCTTTTGTTGTTTTAAAATCTGTTAATATTCCTTCTATTTTAGTGGAAATGGGATTTATGTCTAATCGTAGTGATGAGGCTGCATTACGTCGTGCAGGATATCGCGCTGTGATTGCATCTTCAATAAAAGGGGCCGTTGATCGTTATTTTGCTATTGGTGGCAGTGTTACTCATCTTACGGGCTAAAACATAATTATTTAATTGCGTTTTTGCCTAAAAAGTGCCAAAATATAAAGTATGCAATTTATGATATTCTTTCTCGTAGAACTTTTTCTACTGTTAAATACAGAATGAATATCTACGTTTTGTTGGATCTTTCAATTAATTAACCTCTAAAGAAAATGGGTTCTTATCCATTTTCTTTAGAGGCTTTTTTTATTTTATATAGGGTTATTAATATCTGCCCTGTTGATAGCCGTTATTATAATATCCTTGATTTGGACGGTTTGGTGTAGTCAAGGCCCCAGTACCTGCGCCTAATGCTCCTCCAGCAAGAGCACCGATTGCAGCACCACGTCCACCCCCAGCAAGAGCACCGATTGCTGCACCAGTACCCCCACCAATAAGTGCCCCAGTACCAGCACGACCACCCATACTATATCCACCATCGCAAGCGGATAAGAAAGAAGTAGAAACGATTACAAGAGCTAAGCCAGCATATGTAGATTTTAGTAATTTTTTCATTTACGGTTCTCTTTTACAATTTTTAATTATTAACTAATTTGTTGCTTCAGTATATTCGTATTATAACAAAATGGTTTATTTTTGACAGAGTCTTAATATTCTTTATCACAATTTAAAATGGCCTTTGTTAAAATGACGAAATTCGAAATTCTTGAAAGCGATATCATATTTCAGATTAGATAAAATTAAATTAATTGCCAATTCAGATTACCAATAATCGTTTTCAAGAAAATAAAAAAAATCTGTTGTCTTAAAACGTTAATGAAGGATAATCTTTTTCGATTCGTTATCAGATTATTTTATTTAAACGTTCATTGCATTGTTTTCGATTATGCACGAATAGTTTGTATTTAAAGGAATTTTGTTTAAGAACGAGATAGAGATATTGAGATTATTAACGTTTGTTAATAAATGTAGAGGGATTTTTTTCTAATTTAAAATAATTTAATTTTAAATATTATCGCAGAAAAGGAATTTTTATGTGATGATTTTATCACTATGTTGATGTTGGGTAACCTTTCTTGTCAAAAACGATTTAAAATAGAAAAAAACTTAGTTTTTTATGAGATATCTCTTGCTCCAATTGCTGCAAATGGGTATTCGATTGAAGAGCTTTTTGAAATTAAGCACTGCGAATTTCTGAAAAAGAAATAAGTTGTAGAAAATTTTAAAATTAAGTGTGGATACAATCATATAAAGTTTTGCTGTCGGGAGTGGTGGATGTTTTCTCGTCTGTTCGGTTTTATGTCTGCAGACATGGCGATAGATTTAGGAACGGCTAATACATTGGTATATGTAAAAGGTCGGGGAATAGTATTAAATGAACCATCGGTGGTTGCGATTGCTGATGTTCGTGGAAAAAAACAGGTATTAGCCGTTGGTGAAGAAGCCAAAAACATGGTCGGACGTACCCCTGGAAATATTACCGCTATTCGCCCTATGCGGGATGGAGTTATTGCAGATTTTGATGTCGCAGAAGAAATGATCAAGCACTTTATTCATAAAGTGCATAATCGTCGCATGTTTGCTAGCCCTCAAATCGTTATCTGTGTACCATCAGGTGCCACAGCGGTTGAAAGACGTGCTATCCAAGAAAGTGCTGAGGGGGCGGGGGCCCGTCGTGTTCAATTAATTGAGGAACCAATGGCCGCAGCAATTGGTGCTGGTTTACCAGTAACAGAGCCTTCAGGCAGTATGATTGTTGATATCGGTGGTGGAACAACTGAGGTTGCTGTTATTTCATTAGGTGGTATTGTTTATTCTCGCTCTGTTCGTGTGGGTGGCGATAGAATGGATGAAGCAATTATTGCTTATATTCGTCGTACTCATAATTTATTAATTGGTGAAAGCTCTGCCGAAAGATTGAAAATGGAGATTGGTGCTGCAATTGCAACGCCTTCTGCGAATGGTGATGGTGGCCCATGGTGTGATGTTAAGGGACGTGACTTAATGAATGGTGTTCCTAGAGAAATTAAAGTATCACAAGAACAGATTGCTGATAGTTTGGCCGAACCTATCGCACAAATCGTTGAAGGTGTCACAATTGCATTAGAAAACACTCCTCCTGAATTGGCTGCGGATATCGTTGATAAGGGCATTATGCTTACAGGTGGTGGCAGCTTATTATTGCGTTTAGATGATGTGTTGCGTCAAGCAACGGGTTTGCCTGTTATTGTTGCTGAAAATCCATTGGATTGTGTGGCATTGGGAACTGGCCGGGCATTAGAAGAGATGAAACGCCTTAGAAATATCTTAACTACGATGTACTAATTTATTGTAAATATTGCAATAATAAGAATTTTTTTTGAATAGTGTGTATTAATTTAATACGCACTATTGGTTTATTAAAACAATATAAATCCATTTATTGCTGAATATTCGTTATGATTCCATTATCTATTCAAATTAAACAGGGACTGGCAAAATTAGTATTGCCCTTATTGTTTGTGTTTGCTTGTTTAATTATGTTACTTGGTCAAGCACAGCCAAAATTCGTTGAAGCAGTACGCTTGAAGGTTAGCGATTATCTTGCACCTGGATACGCACTAGTGGAAGAACCTTTTGGAGTTCTTAATGGTTTCTTACAGAATTTAAAAAATATTCAGCATGTAGCTGCTGAGAATAAAGCATTAAAAGATGAAAACCTTCAATTACGTCGTTGGTATCACGTTGCTATGGGATTGGCCGACGAAAATGAGACTTTAAAAAAACAGCTTCATTGGATGCCTGACCCTGCATTATCTTTCATAACTACACGTGTTGTTGCTGATATTAGTGGGGTCTACCGCAAAGCCATTTTAGTTGTTTTAGACGAAAATCATAAAGTCCGTCCAGGTCAGGTAGCCCTTGATGGTTTTGGTTTGGTTGGTAGGGTTACTGAGGTGGGGGATCGATCTGCACGGATTTTATTAATTAACGACGATTCCAGTCGTATTCCTGTTCGTTTATTAAATTCCCATGCGGCTGCGATTATGGCTGGAGATAATAGCTTATATCCCCGTCTAATTTTTTATCCAGAAGATAAACATCCTGTAGAAGGAGAACGTGTCGTTACGGATGCTAAGGGCGAAGCATTGCCTGCTGGTATTCCGATTGGATATGTTCATTATATACAACCTGGACAGCCCGTTGTGATTCCTTATTTGCCGTTGGATCGTTTAAAAATTATTCGTATTTTTGATTATGGTATGCAACAAATTGTGGCCCCTGATGCGCCAGGCCGTGTCGTTTCAACGAAAAAGAAAAATAGACAAGGACCTGTTGCTAGTCCAAATATGCTTGGGCATAATGAAGAATGATAACAAAAAAAGATCATAGTCAAAAGGATAGCCATATTAGGAAGCCAGGAATACGACCGTCGCGGACGAAATTTCAGTGGATTGATATATGGGTTCGTTCATTAGTGCCGATGGGATTTACAGTTTTTGTAATTTTGTTTCTATCAACTCCTTTAGATATTCCTGGTCGTAATGAGTTATTACCCGCAGTTGTTATGGCATCTGTTTATTTTTGGGCAATTTATCGACCTAAGTCAATGCCAGCAATTGGCGTATTTTGTTTGGGGCTATTAATAGATTTATTGAATTTTTCAATTCCAGGAATTGTTATTCTTTTATTGTTAATTATATATGGTGTGGGGGTTACACAACGTTTTCGATTGGCAAGGTATAATTTTGTCCTTGTTTGGTTAGTCTTTTCATTTATATCGCTTGGGGTTTTTTTGTTGCAATGGGCTTTGACCTCAGCATTTAGTTTAAAGTTAATGCCTTTTTATTCTTTTTTATTTGAAATTATTTTTGCAATTGGTTTTTACCCTTTATTATCCATAATTTTTACATGGGCTCATCGTACTATAGCTGATCCTGATCAAGTGTAAGAACCTGCTGAGTATGAAAAAGAAATCTTCTTATCGACAAAAAAAACAAGAAAAACAAGATACTTCATTGCGTCGTGTATTTACACGACGGGCCTTGTTAATGATTGGTGTGCAAACAGGGATTTTATCTTTGTTAGCTAGTCGTCTTTATAAATTACAAATTACTGAGGGCGATAAATATATACAAATGGCCAAAAAGAATTTGATCAGCAAACGCCTTTTATCCCCACCCAGAGGGCGGATATGCGATCGTTTTGGTGATGTGGTTGCAAATAATAAAATTAATTGGCGAGCCTTGCTGATTCCCGAAGAAACCAGTGATGTTTCTGCAATTGTGGAACGTTTTGCCGAGTTAATACCTTTGGACGAACATGATTATGCACGCATACAATGGGGTATAGATCATCAACGTCGTTTTATTCCCATTATGTTAAAAGATTTTTTATCTTGGGATGAAATGGCCATGATCGAGGTAAATTCACCAACGTTGCCTGGGGTAGTTATCGATATTGGTACAAAACGTGTCTACCAGACAGGGCCGTTAATGGCGCATTTGGTCGGATATATTGCACCACCAAACGAAAAGGATGTTGCAAAAAATTCGATATTGGCTTTGCCTGGCATGCGTGTTGGTCGTTCAGGTATTGAACAAACACAAGACGATGTATTACGTGGTATTCCAGGAGATGTGGAGGTCGAGGTTGATTCAGTTGGACGTATTATTACAACCTTAGGCCGTAAAGAAAGCATTCAAGGGCAGGAAATCTTACTAAGCGTTGATTTGGAATTGCAAAAAGAAGTCTCTGACTTGATTGGTGAACAATCTGCCTGTGCTGTTGTATTAAATTGTCAGAATGGTGAGGTCATGGCGATGGTTAGCAACCCATCTTTTGACCCATCTTTATTCGATAGCGGGGTCAGCCATGCCCAGTGGAAAGCATGGATGGAGGACGAACGGCGTCCTTTAAGTGATAAAGCTGCGGCAGGATTATATCCACCTGGTTCGACATTTAAACCTGCCGTTGGGTTGGCTGCCTTAGAGGCAAATATTATTACAGAGCACGATCGAGTTAACTGTCCTGGGTATTATGATTTCGGGGGAACTCGCTTTCACTGTTGGAATCGATATGGTCATGGCTCATTAAATTTACATGAAGCATTAAAATACTCTTGTGATGTTTATTTTTACGAAATTGCACGAAGAACAGGTATGGATGCAATTCACAGAACATGTCAAAAATTGGGACTGGGTGTTCAACTGCCGATAGAATTGACACATGTGAAGGCAGGCCTTATTCCCACCCCAAAATGGAGAGAGTCCAAGGGAAAACATTGGAATATAGGCGATACAATCGTCAGTGGGATTGGGCAAGGGTTTGTCCATGTATCACCATTACAGTTAGCAACCTATACAGCACGGATGGCAACAGGCAAGGTCGTAAATCCTCATTTAATACGTTCTAGAGATGGTAAGATCATTTCTGAAGCTAACCCAGAATTTTGGGGAAATATAGATATTAAGCCTGAATATTTGAAAATGATACGTTCTGGCATGTATGCTGTTGTTAACGAACCAAGAGGTTCAGGCGCCAAAGCAAAGATCAATTATAACGGGATACAGCTAGCGGGGAAAACAGGGACAGCACAGGTTAAAAGAGTTTCCAGAGCGTTACGTGAAAGTGGGCATTTTAATTCTGCTAATTTGCCATGGAAGTACAGGCCACACGCTTTATTTATTTGTTTTGCCCCTTACGTTAATCCGCAATATGCAATATCCGTGGTTGTTGAGCATGGGAATGCTGCTGCTTCGGTTGCAGCACCTTTGGCAAAAGAGATTATGTTAAGAACGTTAAGACGTGATCCTGCAAATACACAACATCAGCCTGCGCAAGAAGAAAAAGAAAATTCTTCCTCCAATGACCCACAACATTCACAAGATGATGAATAAAATAGTGTCATCATTACCGATTTTATAAGAGCAATATAATGGTTTTTGAAAAACGCTTAATCAGAGCCGAGCCAAATTTAAAAATTCTAGGTAAATTATGGCGTATAAACTGGTTGTATGTAGGGCTGATTTGTTTATTGGCAGGTGTTGGATATGTTGCTTTATATTCAGCAGCCGGGGGTTCAGCATATCCATATGCACGCCCACAAATTTTACGGTTTGCTATTGGATTTATTGTAATGATCGCTGTTGCGGTAACCCCCCTTAGATATCTTGCGAAATTAGCATGGCCTTTATATGGGGTTGGGGTGATCTTATTATTAGCAGTACTTCATATGGGGCATGTTGGTAAGGGGGCAGAGCGTTGGATTATTATTGGTGGAATAGCTTTACAGCCATCAGAACTAATGAAAATAGGATTAGTATTGTTATTAGCAACATGGTTTCATAAAGTGAGTTGGAAACAAATGGGTAATCCCCTGCGGTTGATTATACCAGCTTTTCTGGTACTATTACCTGTCGTTTTGGTATTAAAAGAGCCAAATTTAGGGACCGCCGTTATTATTGGTTGCATCGGGGCATCGATTTTTTTTATGGCTGGAATGCGCTGGTGGATGATTGCCCTATTAGTTGCGCCCCTCCCATTTGCGTTTGATTTGGTTTACAATCATTTACACGATTATCAAAAGGCCAGAATTACGACATTTTTACATCCTGAAAGTGATCCTTTGGGAGCTGGATATAATATTATTCAATCTAAAATTGCATTGGGTTCTGGCGGCATGTGGGGGCAGGGGTATTTGCACGGAACACAGGGACAATTAAACTTCCTACCTGAAAAACAAACAGATTTTATCTTTACAATGATTGCTGAAGAGTGGGGATTTGTTGGTGGGGTTTGTGTTATTGGCTTACTATTATTATTAATTATAGGCGGAATGATTTTTGCCATACGTTCTAAGAACCAATTTGGCAGGTTGCTTGCTTTAGGGCTTAGCATGAATTTCTTTTTTTATTGTGCGGTTAATTTATCAATGGTGATGGGTGCTATTCCAGTAGGGGGGGTTCCACTGCCCATGGTTTCTTATGGGGGGTCAGCAATGTTAACCGTGATGTTTGGTTTTGGTTTATTATTATCTGTTCAAGTACATCGGGATTCTAAATTTGGTATGGAAGATGATCAGCATAAAAAGAACAAATGACAAATATTTTACCCCCAACAGCAAAAATAGAGCTAGCATATAAACAAAGTATCTACCAAGCTGGGCCTGTCATCACAAAGATTAACCAATATCCAATTGGCTTGTCCGAACATTATGCTTGTTATTCATGGGTGATGTTGAGTGCATGCAACCCAGGGGGACGTAAGAAACCTTGGGGTTGGAATAAGCGCATGATGGATCGGTTAAGAGAATATATTAAGCACTATCCCTATTTTGAGGGACAAGGTTCTTTAAAAGAGGTTTCAGAACCTCTTTTTATGGTTAATATTCCTTTGTCCAAAGGGATTTGTTTAGCTCGAAAATTTCGTCAAAATGCAGTTGTTTTTGTGAAATACCAACATTTATCAAGGTTGGTTTATCTTAGTTAGTATTGTTCTAGAAGGCAAAGTTGACAGCGAATTGGGGCTGCACAAAGTCGTTAGTATTATGACCATTTACCGTCAAAGATGTTCCTACAATAATACCAATAGCTGGGGTGGGGTTATATTCAATAGCAGGGGCAACTTGGATATCATGATATGCGCCTGTAACATAACGTTGAAAAGGTTGGTTTGGATATGCCCCGCGCATTCTGGTACCTTTACCCCAGTCATATTGAAAGTCAAAAGCCAAAACCCATTCTTTGGTTAAACCATATTCAAGGGAAAACCCCCAATTTCCAAATAAACCAGACTTTACATTACCATCATATCCTGTTCCTGTGCCGTAACTGCTAATATTATGGATATTTGTTGAAGAAACAGGTTTTCTGGCGACCCCCCACAACCTTACCCGCAGGGCGTGGTTGTAAATATTATAAGCGGCTTGAGATTGTAATCCAAAGCGTAAAGCGTATGATCCTGTTCCTGCACCATCTAATGCCCTGCCAAGATCAGCATAGTCACCCGTTGGAAAATTCATTCCAAGGTAAGTCGTCAAGCTTGGTATATATCGTGCATTGTCTTGATCAATCCAGCGATATTGAAATTCGACAGGGAGATCAGAAAAATGAACACTGCTAGAGGTGGTTCTGCCATTCCAATAATAGATAACTTGTGGGGTAACTTGAATACTTAGATTATCGGTAAGTCCATACTTAATCAATAAGAAGCTGTTGGCTGAATCTGTTCTGTGTTTACTATTTCTAACAGCTCCGTCCGCTTGATAAGCACCACGACTGATGGTTGATTGAAAATAGGGTTCTAACATTAACGAGCCAGCTTGTGTTACCGCTCCAGAAGGGGAAAGTAAAGAACCTGTATAACGTTGTACATCTAAGATGTTGACCTCTGTTGCGTCTATTTCATGTGAGGCTGGAGGTAAAGGTTGTGTCAACTTTGCGTAGCTTAGAGAAGGGCAGCCCCATAAAAGTCCCAAAGAGAACAGTGAGATTTTAGTTTTGCGAGCGACGTGTTTTGACATTGTGTGAACCGAGGGCAGTTTTAACAAAGAAGCATTCATACAGGGACTCCGTTAATCGAAGATTAAAATTTTCAGGGGCATTGAAGTTAACGATAATAGGATTATATGCGTTAAGTGTTTTAGAATATAAGATGGAACTAGATAATTTAAAGAAATAAAACGTTTATATATGTTAATATTTATTTATTTTTTTATAATATACAATAAAATAGCGTGTAACTTAAAAAATTATTCAAAAACTGTTGCACAATAAGTTCAGTGCGACTGTTTATTGATAATTTAATTTTTTCCCGTAAATCAAACTATATATATAAAGGGTTTCTTTTTTATCGCATTTCGTACATGTGTCAGATACATTAATCATCTGCATCTTTTGGACGGTGCCCAACTGTAACGGGCAAAGTGAGACTGCGTTTATTCCTTTTAATTTTTAATTGCAAAATAGAGCCAGGATGTGCGATTGCAACTGTCTTCATAAAAGTACGAACTGTATCAACATGTTGCGCATCGATCATTTCAATACGATCCCCAACGCGTATTTTTGCATTATATGCGGGACTATTTTTGTCAATATCAGTGATTTTTACACCATTATGATGATTATCATCTTCTAAGGTCACGCCCAACCAACCACGATCAATAAACCCTGTTTTACAAAGTTGGGTTACAATAGGGGCGACAATTTCAGAAGGGATCCCAAATCCAATGCCAACAGAGCTACCCGTTGGGGAGACGATGGCTGTATTTAATGCAACGACTTGACCGGCCAAATTAAATGATGGGCCACCAGAATTTCCAGGATTCATTGGGGCGTCTAATTGTAAAAAATCATCAAAAGGACCAGATCCAATATCACGCCCCCGCGCTGAAACGATGCCTGCTGTGACGGACGATCCCAAACCAAAAGGGTTTCCAGCAGCAAGGATCCAATCTCCTACCTCTACTTTTTTGCTATCCCCCCACTGTACATGTGGCAGTGGTTTTTTGCTGTTTACTTTGATAACCGCGATGTCGGTTAAACTGTCGCTGCCGATAACGGTGGCGGGTAACTGTGTGCCATCCATTAAGGATACCGTAATATCATCAGAATCACCAATAACATGTGTATTGGTAACAATAATTCCACTGGGATCGATAATAAATCCAGATCCTGCTTCTGTTATTTTTTGGCGTTGTTCGTGTTGCCTTTGTCTAAATTCCTTCTCGAAAGGTGTCCCTTTTAAAGAGGGTGGAATTTTTGTTCTCTTTTGTGGTTTAACTGGAACATCTTGCAATACGGCAATATTAACGACCGCAGGTACAACTTTTTTAACCAAAGGTGAAAAGGTCAGGGGGCCAGATTCCACAAGAAGTGGAGAGGTTTGAGCCAAGGAATCAGAGGGGATGACCTTGGTTGTTGATGAAGGGGGGGCAGGATTTGCGTTTGGATGGGCTTCGGTTACTTTTTGTGTATGTTCTTGCGAAAAACTGGGTAGAGTAAACAAGTTAACGATTATTATTAAATAACCGTAACAAATTAATTTTACGTGCAGTTTTACTTTGGCAGGAAAAACTAAATATTTCATTATTTTATCGTTGAGACTTTTGAGGAGTAACAGGCAATATAACCGTTGCAGGATTTTCAGGCCAATCATGCTTTGGGTATCGTCCTCTCATATCGCGACGCATATCTTTCCATCCTTCATTCCAAAACCGTTGTAAGTTATTTGTAATCGCTTGTGGGCGATTGGCTGGCGATAACAAGCAACATTGCAACGCAATTTGTCCTTTTGCAATGGTTGGTGTTTCATTTATACCATAAAAATAATGTGCGTGCGCAGAAATAACAGGATGGGGTTGAGTATAATCAATTGTAAAATGCCGATTTTTAAGCAATATTGATTTTGGCAGCATTTTATCTAATTCTTGGCATAAAGAATAACCTAAATAATTTTCAAGAATTTGCATGAGATTTAACTGCTGTATTTCTTCTAAACTGGTCAAGCCATCTAACCAAGGGGATAACCAGATTTCGCGGTTGGCTTTTAAAGATTCTTCGGATAAATCTGGAATATCCTCTCTTTTTAAATGATCACGAGCAAATTGACAGCGAGCTTGCAGTTGTTTTGCTTGATCAGTCCAATTTAAAACTTTGGTTAAATGATTACAAACATATTGTAATAATACAGGGAATGCTGCTTGCGCGTTGGCAGGAACATTTCTATCTTGTAAAACTAATCGTCCAAACCGCAGTCGTTCACGCATAATGACCTTGCCACTGACAGTATCCAATGCGGTCTCTTGTTCGATCTGAGCTTTATTTTCAAGGAACTGCATTAAAACAATAGGATGAATTGGGGTTGCTAAACAAATATTTGTGCGTTTATTGACATGTACACTGGCAACCGCCAATAAATTTTCTTTGGCAAAGGGATCTTGTGTTGAAAGATAGGCAGATCCGCCCCCAGCCAAACGAAAAGAGCCAAGATCGCTTCTGCGTTGTGCCAGACGATCTGGAAAAGCTGCACAAATTAATAATGCAGGGTCTTTAGCGGGAGAAGATATTTGATCAAGACGCAGCCTTTTACGGTAATCTTGGCTTACTTTACGTAAACGATGCCATAACCCTTGATCTTGGCGAGAGGGTGGGAAATGATTTAACCATTGCAGACGGGTTTTAATGTCAACAAAAGCTTGCTCCTCATGACGTAATGGATCTCGTTCCTCTAATAATGCTGCGATATCGGCGGCCAATGCTTTTTCCGCGGGGCTAGATGCACTTAACATCATGGCGGCCATGCGGGGATGGGCACCAAATTGCGCAATTTTTTTACCGAATGCTGTTATTGTGCCATCATTATTCATAGCACCAAGTAAAATTAATAAATCTTTGGCAGCTTCAATTACCCCGATTGCAGGGCTATCAGGTAAAGGAATGTCTTGGATAGATATTCCCATAATTTCTGACCATGTTTGGCAAATCAATAAAAATTCACTTAATTCAGCCTCTAAAATTTCAGGGCGATCATGCAGAGGCAACGCACGTTCTGTTGCATTTGTCCATAATTTATATACAATGCCTGGGCCTTCGCGTCCTGCACGCCCTGCACGTTGTGTGGCTGCTGCTTTTGAAATGCGCTGGGTTTGCAAGCGGGTTAATCCTGTATCAGCATTAAGTTGTGGGACCCTGCGAAATCCCCCGTCAACCACAATTCGAACCCCAGGTACGGTAAGAGAGGTTTCAGCAATAGAAGTTGACAGAACGATCCGGCGTTTGTGGTGCCCTGCGGGTAAATGTAGGGCCTTGTCTTGCTCTTGTGAGGGTAAGTCGCCGTATAGAGGTAGGATTTCAGCGTTAGGAAGATGAAGCAGGCTAGCTGTTTTGTGAATTTCACCTGCACCAGGCAGGAATGCTAAAATGTTCCCTTGATCTTGGTGATAGCTTTGGGTGATCTCAGCGGCCATTACTGTGGGCAAGTCCCTGAAATGGGTTAAGTCTCGTTTACGGTGATGAATGGTGATAGGATGGATATCATTTTTACTTTCAAGAACTTCACAATCCAGAATTTGTTGTAGATTGGACAAAGCTGGGGTCGCAGACATTGCAATCAGGCGTAAATCTGGACGCAAGTGTTGTTGTAAATTTCGACACAGGCCAAGACACATATCTGCATCTAAAGAGCGTTCATGAATTTCATCAAAAATGACACCTGCTACATCATCAAGCAAAGGGTTATTTAAGAGGTGGCGCAAAAATAACCCTTGGGTAACAACCTCTATAGTCGTTTTTGGACTGATCGCTTTCTCCATACGAGTACGATATCCGATTGTCTGTCCAATTTCTTCTTGGCATAAAAAAGACATTTGTTTAGCAGCAGCACGGGTGGCAATCCTTCTGGGTTCCAGCATGATTAGTTTTTTTTCTTGTTTCCATGATGCATCCAAGAGGGATAAAGGTACTAAACTGGTTTTTCCTGTTCCTGGTGGGGCGACCAAGATGACGTTTGTATGATGATTTAGATGTTCATACAGTCTGGGCAGAATGGATTGGATCGGTAAATCAATGTTTTTTATATTATACATAGAAGACGGATCGTTTGTTATTAGCTCGTAGATATGACATAGAATATTGTTTGTTTATCGTATATTTCTATATAAAGACAGAGATTATTGTAAAAAGGGTAACTACAGTGCGGTATTGGATCAGATTTTGTTTAGCAATGATGGGAATAATCCTCTTAATAAACAATAATGTGTTAGCCAAAGAGAGCAATCCCGTTATCAGTAAACACGGTACGGCCAATATTATATCTGGTGAAGATCATTATGATGGTCGCAAAAAATTACAGTTGGGATTACGAATACGTTTAATCCCAGGGTGGCATACCTATTGGAAAAATCCAGGTGATGCGGGTGAACCTGCTTCAGTAATTGCCCAAGTTAATGAAATTGGTAAAAAGATAGAGGGTAAAATTGATTGGCCTGCCCCTGAACCTTTGTCTGAAAATGGACTGATGTCATATGTGTATAAAGGGGACGTGGTTTTACCCTTTACCTTGGATTTAAATGATATTGAACAAAACAAACCTTTGCATTTAAATATTAAGGCCAATTGGTTAGTTTGTGCCGATGTTTGTATTCCTGAGAAAGGAGAGTTCACGTTAGATTTGCCAGTCGGTCAGGCAAGTCCAACCAAAGAAGCATCCCTATTGCAACAGGCTTTGGCAAAACGCCCACAAGTTAGCCCATGGGACGTGAAAATTAGTCCCAAAGGGATATTATGGGCAAAACATACCTCTATCGATCCAAAAGATATCGCCAAAGCTTGGTTCATGCCAGAGAAATCAGGCATTATTGATCAGGTATCGCCACAACAACTTGCTGTTGAGAAGGGTTTACTCACCTTACATATACCCTATTTATCCAAGGAAAATGTTAAAGAGCCGTTACGTGGCGTACTGGCAGTTCAAGATAATCAAAAACACATTCAGCATTTAGCCATTACAGCCCCCGTACAAGATTTATCTAACAAAGAAATTTCAACAGGATTATTCTTTTTGCTAGGCAGCGCTTTTTTAGGCGGGGTTTTGTTAAACTTAATGCCTTGTGTTTTTCCTGTCATTGCAATGAAGCTTTTATCACTTAGTCATATAAGACAAGAACAGGCTGGGGTACGGTATAAGAGTACCTTGGCATATACTTTGGGAATCCTCAGCTGTTTTGCGATGATGGCAGTTGCTTTTGTTGGATTGCGATGGATGGGTTCACAAATGGGATGGGGATTTCAATTTCAATCCGTTGCCTTTGTAATGATATTGTGCTGGTTACTTTTTGTTTTAGCATTAAATTTCTTGGGTGTTTTTCATATCCAATTTTCTATGGGTAATGGAACAGCATCCGCTGCTGCGTCGTCTATGACGTATTCTTCTGATTTCGTTACTGGATTGCTGGCGGTTTTAGTGGCAACCCCTTGTACAGCACCCTTTATGGGGGTGGCAGTTGCAGGGGCATTAAATGCCTCGTTATGGGTCAGTCTTTTGATTTTCATCGTGATGGGATTAGGTCTTGCTTTGCCTTATGCGGTGTTTGCCTGTATTCCTATCTTGACCCGTATTTTGCCGCGTCCTGGTTTATGGATGGATATCTTAAAACAGTTCTTGGCATTTCCGTTATTGTTAAGCTGTTTATGGTTGGCATGGGTAGTGTACCAACATCAACAACCTTTGACCTTGTTATTACTCTTATCTGGATTTATTGGATTGGGCTTTGTTGCCTGGTTATTTGGATTAAACCAAACCATGAAAATGCAGGGAATCTATCGACCTTTCCGTATTCTATCGATGGTAATAAATATCGGTATTATTGCTGCATTGGGGATTAGTGTTGTTGTCTTAGTCAAAACAGACGATGGGAATCTACAAGCCCAATCTTTAAAAGAGGGTGCAATTCCTTTTTCAGAACAAAAATTGCAAGCACTGCGCAAAGCACATCAACCCGTTTTTGTTAATATGACCGCCTCGTGGTGTTTAACCTGTATGGTCAATGACAAGGTGGCTTTGTCTTCATCGCGTGTGCAAGCTGCGTTTAAACAAAATCATATTCAGTATATGGTTGGCGATTGGACCCGATACGATAAAGCAATCGGTGATTTTTTAAAAGCACATGGCAGAGAAGGGGTTCCATTTTATATTTATTATCCAGCCGAGGGAAAGCCTAAAATATTGCCACAAATATTAACCCCTCAGATTGTTTTAGAGTATTTAAATGCATCACCAAAAAAGTGAACGATTAATAGCTGGTAAAAAGTGAGGATAGTGCTACAAATAGGGTCCATAAATCATTTTTATAATTATAAATTAAATAAATATAAGGTTTGATAAAATGGAAGTCGGGTTATTTATTCCCTGCTATATGGATGCGCTGGAACCAGAAGTTGGCATATCAACGCTAAAGTTATTAGAGCGTTTAGGTGTTGATGTGACGTACCCGTTTGATCAAACCTGTTGTGGACAGCCTATGACGAATACAGGATGTCATAAAGAGGCCGCGGCAACAGAAGCTTTGTTTGTTAAAAATTTTTCTCGTTTTGATTATATTGTTATGCCGTCAGGCAGTTGTACCAATCAGGTGCGTCACCATTTCGATGCCATAGACCAAACTGATGATGTACAGCATGTGCGAAAAAACACATATGATTTGGTTGAATTTTTACATGATATTTTAAAAGTTGAAACATTTCCATGGGCGCGTTTCCCCCATAAAGTGGCTATTCATTATAATTGTAATGCATTACGTGGTTTGCGCCATGCCAGCATGTCTGAACGTCGGGAATCTTTTTTTTCCAAACCAAAAAATTTGTTGGAAAAAGTTAAGGGTATTGAATTTGTAGAACTTGAACGCCCCGACGAATGCTGTGGTTTTGGGGGCACTTTTTCCGTGTTTGAGGAGGGGGTCTCTGCCAAAATGGGACAGGATAAAGTTATGGATCAGCAGCGCAGTGGGGCCGAATATATTATTTCTGCCGATAGCTCGTGCCTAATGCATCAAAAGGGTTGTGCACAACGTATGGGGGTAAATTTGCAGTATGCTCATATTGCTCAAATTTTAAACGGGGATTTATCATGATCAACCTTCAGGATGAAGCACAACCAAAAGGTGCCAAGATCAGAGGGAATAAACCCGTCGATCAATTAGAGGCAGCCAATCGTTTTATTGCGGCCTCTGCGCATCAAAAGATGCATGATCAGCGTTTATGGGATTTACGTAAAAAACGTGATGCTCAGATGCATTTAATTCCTGAATGGGAGGAATTACGTGATTTAGCCTCAGAGATTAAAAATCATACTTTGGATTTTCTAGCAGATTATTTAGAAGAATTTGAACGAAATGCGACAGCGAATGGGGTTCATGTGCATTGGGCCAAGGATGCGCAAGAGAGCAATCAGATCATTTCGGATATTTTAAAGCAACATGATGCAAAAACTCTTGTGAAAAGCAAGTCTATGTTGGGAGAAGAATGTTGCTTGCGCCAACATCTGGAACAAGATGGGGTAAAAGTAATCGAAACGGATTTGGGGGAACGTATTCAGCAATTGGATCATGAGGACCCTAGTCACGTGGTTGTACCTGCGGTTCATAAAACCAGAACTGATGTTTCTAAGGTTTTTGAAAAGACATTAAATGCGCAAAAAGGTAATAACGATGTTCATTATTTGGCTGAAGTACAACGTGAAACAACCCGTCCTTATATTCTAAATGCAGATGCTGGGATGACAGGGGGGAATTTTTTAGTTGCTGAAACAGGGGCTGTTGTTGTTTGCACTAACGAGGGGAATGCTGATCTATCGGCTAACACCCCTCCTTTACATATTGTAACGGTGGGTATTGAAAAAATAATTCCTAAAATGGAACATTTGGCGGTTTTTATTCGTTTGTTGTCACGCAGTGCTTTGGGGTCACCGATTACACAATATACTTCTTATTTCCGTGGCCCTCGAAAGGATGGGGAAATGCACGTTGTATTGGTGGATAATGGACGATCAACGCGCTTGGCAAATAAAACGTTTAAACCTGGATTAAAGTGTATCCGTTGTGGGGCATGTATGAATACATGTCCTGTGTTTCGTCGTAGCGGTGGGTTGAGTTACGGCAGTGTTTATGCTGGCCCTATCGGATTGATTTTAAGTCCAGGTTACAATACGCATAAATATCGTAATCTTCCCTTTGCCTCTACATTAAACGGCAGTTGTACCAACGTATGTCCTGTTAAAATTAATTTACATGAACAAATTTTTGCATGGCGTGAAACTTTGGCCAAGGATAATGAGTTATCATTATCAAAACGCGTTATTATGAAAACATTAGGGCAATTATTTGCCAGCCCTAGAATGTACCGCACTGCCATTCAAACTGGTGATCGGGCATTGAAGTATTTACCCCATTTTATGGTATATAATCGATTAAATAGTTGGGGTCGGCAAAGGGATATTCCTTCTACTCCCAAAGAAACGTTTCACAGTTGGTATGCCAAGAATTATCAAAAAAAGGAAAAAAGAGATGAGTAGCCGTGATTTTATTTTAAATAAAATTAGACAGGCTTGCGTGTCAGAGCCGACATCCCCTCCAACGGTTCCTTTTTTTCATACGTCCTCCGATCGTATAGTTGAAAAATTTCAAAAATCTTTAGAGATGATGGGAGGGGATATTTTACCAAAAGGGGAGAAAGATCCCTATGAGTTTGTAAAAACAAAACTGGCATCAGCTAAAATTATTTGCCCTGTTGTTCCCGAAATTGTCGGGAATTGCCCATTGACAGAATATACAACACCTGCCAGCTTGCAAAATGTTGATTATGGAGTGATCCGAGCTAGTTTTGGGGTCGCAGAGACAGGGTCTATTTGTTTAACAGACCAGAATTTATTGATTAATACGTTGGGATATCTGCCTCAACATTTAATTATTTTGCTTGATCCAACACAAATTGTTGAAAATTTGCATGACGCTTATGCACGACCAGAATGGAAGCAAGTTCATTATGCCGCGTTACATAGTGGGCCATCGGCAACAGCGGATATAGAAGGGGTTTTAATTCGTGGTGCCCAAGGGGTGCGATCTTTGTCAGTTTTCTTTGATTAAACAGGGTTGATTTTCGAAGAAAATACTTATTGGTTTAAGTAGTGCAATATGAATTATTGACAAATAATTTGTAATTTTTAGATAAGACAAAATAGAATAATTTAACAATAATCGTGAGATCTTATATTGATAGATCCACGATTATTCTTTTTATAAGTATTCTTTAGTAACCATCAGGAACAGCAGAGGCTGGGATTGTTCCTAAACTGCCAGTGGGGTATTTACTGGTCGTTTCAGGAACCTGTTGGGTACCAGATGTTTTAGAGCCACTATCAGGGCGCCCTCCTGGAAAGACAGCACTCAGATCTTCATCTGTTGATCCTGTATTTTGCTTGGCTTTGGTATTTTTTTGTGTTGATGTTGGTTTATTAGGTGTGCCTAGATCTTGGGTCTGGATATCATTGGCAATAGGGGTTCCTGTTGCATCAACTATATATTTTTGTAAATGCTGACGGATTTGATATTCTAATTCCACGTTCATGTCTTGCATTAACTTTTGGGTAATGTCGTATAGGTTACTTTTACTATTAGCATCCCCTTTAGAAGAATCTATATCATATGTATGATTTACCCCAGCCTGAATAGATGCCATTTTTTGATTATTACTATTATAAATATCAAAAGAAACGTCCATCTGACCATAAATTCCATTGTGCCCAGATTCTTGTAAAGAGGCACGTTTAATGGTGAATACGGCGTGCCTTGCCGATCCTCGTGCCTTGAAACGATTATTAGCCATATTTTCCAAAGCTGTTATTGGCGATACAGGGCTTAGGTTGGTGACATCGCGTGGATAGGTTGCACCAGCTGTCATATTTTGGATGGTTATCTGACCGACATTAAAAAAGATCGGGGTTAAATAATCATAGGTCAAAGGAGCAAAATTGGGTTCATCATGATGAGAGCACGCTGTTAATCCAACCATAGGACTAAATAGTAAAAAAGCTGAGGCGCATAATTTTAATCGAGTTGAAAAGGTTTTTGATTGTTTCAGTGACATTTGATTCCTCTATTAACCATTTATAAAGCTTGATTTATGTCAATCGTATTATGAACTAAATAGATTATTAGGTTTATGCTAGCCAAACTATATTATTGTATAATTTCTGTTCTAGGAAAGATAAAATCATAACGGCAAAATTCACAAGTCATTGTGATGTTGCCATTTTCACTCATACTATGCAAATCATCTTGGCTAAATGTTTTTAGAATATTCTTAAGCCGAGAACGCGAACAACGACACCCATAAGATAATGGTTTGGGAGAGCCAATACTGACAGACGTACTATTAAACAAACGATAGAGTAATTGCTCATGAGGTAATTGTATATCTAACAGTTCCGTAGACGTTAATGTTTCAGCTAAAATTGTAAGCGTATTCCAATCTTCTTCTGCGCTTTCGATTTCGTCATTGGATTTGATGACGATAGACGGATCATTTGCAATTTTTTCTAAAATCAGCCCTGCTGCCTGCCACCCATCTTCAGTTTGTTCACAGCTTAGCCGTATCCAACATGGCAGTTGCTCACTGGTTTTAAAATATTCAACTGCCATTTCTGACAATGTATTACCCGTCAGTTCGACCATCCCTTGATAAGTATCTTTGTCATTTTTTTGATCGACGGTTAAGACAAATAAACCCTTTTCAAATAATTGCAAAGCTGTTGCCTCTTTGGAAAGGGCTGCTAGTTTCTCTTCGTCAAATCTAGCATAAAATCGTAATTCACCTTTATCGGTACAATCAACGACCAATAACGACACAGCACCTTCGCCTTTAATTTGTAGGGAAAAAGAACCTTCAAATTTTAATGCAGAGGCTAACCCTGCAACCAAAACCAAAGCCTCTCCTCCTAGTTTGGAAATGGCATAGGGATAATTATGACGTTGTAACAACGCATCGGTTAAATTATCCAGTCGAATTAAACGCCCTCTCGCTGATGTAAAAAAGAATGGCGTAATACCCTTGGGAATGACGACATTGGGAACGTTAGGACGGTCGTGGTCATGTTGAAGTTTGGTCATAATTACGGTGCCTTAGAATTTAATAAAGTCAGAAGCAGGAAACTTCTGACCAATATTAATGATTAAGAACGAGGATTTAAAGAGATAGGGTTATCGTGAACCATATTTCTGCCAGTCGTCCCCCATCAATGCCCATATTAGAATGGCTTTGTGCGCATGAAGACGGTTTTCAGCTTCATCAAAGACGACGGATTGTTTGCTTTCAAATACTTCTTCTGTAACTTCTTCACCGATGTGGGCTGGTAAACAGTGAAGGAAAATTGCATCTTTGGCTGCACAACTCATCAATTCTTTATTGACTTGGTAAGGTTGCAATGCTTTTAGGCGTGCCAGTTTCTCATCTTCGTTATCTGACATGCTGACCCAAGTATCGGTAACTACAGCATCTGCATTTTTTACAGCTTCGTGTGGAGAAGAGATTAGATGAATCTTAGCACCTTGTTGCTGCGCCCACGCTAGAACTTGTTTTGAAGGTTGAAAGTTGGTAGGGGTGGCAAGATTTAGGGTAAATTCAAATTGAGCTGCGGCTTCGATAAAAGAATTAGCAACATTATTACCATCCCCTAACCATGCCACTGTACGTCCTTTAATAGGGCCTTTATGCTCTTCAAATGTC